>JBLIHD010000009.1:0-13897 GCA_047636335.1 Flavobacterium sp. | reverse complement strand
CCAAAGGAGGATTTGTGCCGGAACAGCACACCGATTACATCTTTACCACTGTAGGTGAAGAATGGGGTTTTGTGGGCTCTTTAGTGGTAATAGCTTTATTTGTTGGGCTATTCCTTAGAGTTATTTACTTGTCGGAAAGACAAAAAACAAAATTCAGCAGGGTCTACGGGTATTGCGTCGCCGGTATTTTATTTATCCATTTCTTTGTGAACATTGCCATGGTTATTGGTATTTTTCCAACGATTGGTGTGCCATTGCCATTCTTTTCTTATGGGGGGTCTGGATTGTGGGGTTTTACTATTTTACTGTTTATCTTCCTAAAAATGGACGCCAATAAAGTAAATGAGTGGTAACTGAAGATTCTTATAAATGACAATTAGTCCAAAATCAATAATTTATAATCCCTTCTCTCAACTGTTTACAGCATTGCCTTCCAATTTAATAAACAAATCAATCCTGGCAATATTTTCTATACTGTCAAAGCCTATATTAGAAACCTGGCCCTTCAAATTATCATGGGATACAGAATTTCATGTAACTACTATCGAAATCGAACTTCCAGGAGGAAAATAAATTAACACCTACTGCCAAAGCTGATGCGAAAACCAACTAATCGTACTTAATTTCCCAAGAATTAAACTTTATAAATCCGCATTACGCTTTTACATCAAGTGCATCGCGCAATGCATTTCCCATCATCATAAAAGCTAATGTCAATAGCATTATCGCGACGCCAGGAACCATTGCCAAATAGGGTTTGCCAAGAATGATATAACTGTAATGATCTTTGATTATACTCCCCCAACTTGGTATTGGCGGTTGCGCACCTAAACCCAGAAAACTCAAACCGCTTTCCACTAAGATCGCCGAAGCAAAGTTTGCTGCCGATATTACAATTACAGGTGCCATAATATTGGGCAAAATATGATTAAATATGATTCTAAAATCACCAAAGCCCAATGCTCTTGCCGCAGTTACATATTGCATTTCTTTGACGCTGATAACCTGACCTCGAACTACACGTGCCACTTCGACCCACATCGTTAAACCCACTGCAACAAAAACTTGCCAAAACCCTTTACCAAGAGCCAAAGTAATCGCAATAACCAAAAGAAGTGTAGGTATCGACCAGATGATGTTAACTAGCCACATAATTAAAGCATCAACTTTACCGCCAAAGTAGCCGCCAATCGCTCCAAAAAAGATTCCAACAATTAAAGAAATCAAAACCGCAACAATCCCAATGGAAATGGAGACTCTGGAGCCGATCAACATTCTACTGAGTAAGTCTCTTCCATATTTGTCCGTTCCCAGGTAAAACGTACGTTTCTTGATCAAATCTTGTTCGACTGCAGCAATGGATTGCTTTCCCGAAAACGCCTCTAATTCAAGCTGTTTTACGATTTTCAATGAAGGCTCATCGGAATATTCAACGTACTCTATGGTGCTACCAATGATTTTATAACTTTCAATTGCCACCTCGGTAACCGTATTAGGAAAACCCAGAAAATAATTGGACAGTGATCTTTTCGGTTTTCCATCTAAAGGAATGGACAACATCTTTACACAAAAACCAGGTGCCTTTGAATGAATGGACAAATGCATCTGGTTTGCGTTTTCTGAATTATCCGGAGCCAAAACATAAGCAAAAATCGAAACAAAAAGCAAAATCAGGATAAACCCAAAACTAAAAACGCCCCAAAAATTCTTTTTAAATTTATGGAGCGCAATAGCTGTTAAAGATTGTGTGGTGTTATTCATTTAAAGAAGGCTACGCTTATGATTTAGCTAGTTTTTCCTTTTTTATTTTGGATGGAAGGTCTTTTTTAAAACCGACTTTAGACTGCAAATCATCTAGAACATTTAATGCTTCTTCAACATAAACGTCCTTGGACAAACCTTCATGCCATCTGTCTCTTTTCTCTTTCAAGACACTGTCTTTATCAGTTTCCACTATCTCATAAGGCAAAGACGAGAACTGCAAAGAGTTTTTATATTTTGAAATAGGCTTATATTTTTTAGCTGCTTCCTCGATTGCGTTTTGCGCTATTTTAAATTTTTCGATGTTCAGATTATAGGTATTGTCTTCACTGCGACTATCAATCCATTTCGCATTTTCCTCAATCAACTTAAATTGTGAATTACGTTCAATTCGGCTTTTACTGTTGGATATAGCTTTGTTAAAATTGGCCGTTTTGTCCCAAACAGCATAATCAGCCGGGTCAATTTTATCCCATGGCATCGCATTGTCAACATCACGTTCCCCCATTTTTAAATAGGCATATCTGTCTGGCATCACAATATCGCTACTCACGCCTTCCTTCTGGGTGGAACCCCCGTTAATTCTGTAAAATTTTTGAGTCGTCGTCTTTAAAGCTCCCAAATCACCTATATCACTATTGCGCACAAATTGATTTAAATCAATCACATTTTGGACGGTTCCTTTACCATAAGTTTGTTTGCTGCCTATGATAATCCCTCTTTTATAATCTTGAATCGCCGCAGCCAATATTTCTGAAGCCGAAGCGGAAAAACTGTTTACCATAATTACTAACGGACCATCCCATTCAATTTTATTATCCCTATCGTACAGAACCTCTTTTTTTCTACCTGCAGATTTAATTTGGACAATTGGACCTTGCTCTATGAACAGTCCCGCAATATCTACAACAGTCGATAGCGACCCTCCTCCATCATCACGGACATCCAAGACAATTCCACTTACACCTGCTTTTTTTAATCTTTCAACTTCTAAAGCGATGTCTTTTCCCGCATCCCTACCGTCTTTATTTTCAAAATCAATATAAAACTTAGGTAAATATATCACCCCGTATTTTAACCCGTTTTTATTAACGACACTGGATTTAGCATAGGTCTCTTCTATCTCAACAACATCCCTTATTATGGAAATAATTTTAACTGTCCCATCCACTTTCTTCACGGTAAGACGTACTTCAGAACCTTTAGGACCCTTAATCTTTTTAACAACATCGTCAAGACGCATCCCAACCACATCAACTGCCGGTCCATTACCCTGGGCCACCTTCATAACTAAATCCCCTGCTTCAAGCTGTTTTCCTCGCCAAGCCGGACCTCCGGAAATAAGTTCTGAAATTTCGGTGAAATCATTCTTCTTTTGAAGACGCGCCCCAATCCCTTCCAACTTCCCGCTCATACTAACGTCAAAACGATCTTTTTCTTCAGGTGCGAAGTAATTGGTGTGCGGATCAAAACGGGTTGTAATCGAGTTTATATAAACCGAAAACCAGTCGTCCCGATCCAGATCATTCATAAAACCAAAATATTCATCTAATGATTTTTTAGCGGTCTCACGGGTTTCCTTTTCCAATTCTGCAAAACTTTTGGGTTTTGCATCCTCAACTAAATCATCCCCTTTTAATTTCTCTAAATCATTCTTGTCAATGTTTCCAGCTTGCTCTGCGGTTGACAAACTATCCGTATCCTTTTGATCTACAATACTTTTACCTTTATTTTCCTGAATCTTTAAACGCTCTGTCAATGAGGACAGCGTTGACAATTTAATTTGCTTTCTCCATCTGTCTGTAAGTTCCGCCGCTGACTTTGCGTAAGGGGCTTTTTCATAATCGGTATTAAAACTCTCGTCCACAGTATAGTCAAAAGGAGTATTTAAAATTCCTTTATATATCTTTTTGCTTTCTTCCATTCTTTTCATCAAACGCTCATACGTAAGACTGAAAAATGTCAAATCTTTGTTCATCAATTGGTCATCCAGTTCAGTCTCAAATTTTGAAAATTCATCAATATCCGACTGCAAGAAAAATCGTTTTGACGGATCTAAAGCTTGAATGTAATCCTTGTATATTCCTTTGGAAAATTTATCGTCTATTGTTGCTGGATCATAATGTCCTTTTTCAATCACAAAAGTCAACAATTCTAGAAGCAACTTATCTTTTTCAGGGTTAGAATCAACTCCTGATTTAATTTTAAATGCAAATAATGTTACCGATAAGACAACAATAGCAAGAAGTATTTTATAATTCCTTTTCATAAAGTTAATAATTGTATTCATCCAAATTTTTGAACTAATGTACGGTAAAAACTATGCCAACGTTTGCAAGGTCCACATAAATTTTTGTTAAAGATATAAATTTGTCTTTTTTGTTTTGGCTTTAATCTTTCAAGTTAATAAATTTTGTTTTCTTTGTTAGAAATATGCTTCGACGTAAAATTTATCTTATACTTCACAACATAAACCCGACTAAAAACAAACCATAATGAGCAAAGTTAAACCTTTAATCTTAATTACTAATGATGATGGCGTTTCTGCTCCAGGACTAAGAGCATTAATTGCAGTAATGGCCGAGATTGGGGAAATCATAATTGTAGCTCCTGACAAACCGCAAAGCGGAATGGGACATGCCATAACCACAAACAGCACTTTGTATTTGAACAAAATATCAAAGGAAAACGATGTGATTACGGAATATAGTTGCAGTGGAACCCCCGTAGATTGCGTGAAATTAGCGGTAAACGAAATCTTGAAAAGAAAACCAGACTTATGTGTTTCCGGGGTCAATCATGGGTCCAATTCCTCGATAAATGTAATTTATTCGGGAACGATGAGTGCAGCTGTTGAAGCAGGTATTGAGGGAATCCCAGCTATAGGTTTTTCGCTTTTGGATTTTGATTGGAATGCGGATTTTGAAACAATGAAGCCTTTTATTCGAAAAATAACCTTGGAGGTATTGGAAAACAAATTGCCACAAGGAGTCGTCTTAAATGTAAATTTTCCGAAACTGACAAAAGAACACATAAAAGGAATAAAAATTTGCCGTCAGGCTAAAGCTATGTGGGTTGAAAAATTCGACAAGCGACAAACACCTCAAGGAAGGGACTATTACTGGCTTGCCGGGGAGTTCGTAAACCAAGACAAAGGAGAAGATACGGACGAATGGGCTCTTGCAAACGGTTATGTATCCGTCGTGCCCGTTCAATTCGATTTGACCGCACATCATGCGTCACAATTACTTAACACCTGGAATTGGAATGAATAAAATCGACATATTAATAGGATTCATACTCGGTCTTTTCGCTTCCTTATTGGGCAGCTATCTGTTTATCGTGCTATTTACCGATTTTGATTTCAAGACCGGTGTGCAAGCGATGAAATTTCAAGGTTCCCTAGGAAAGTTAATCACCCTCGGCAGTATTCTTAACCTGCTTATTTTTGGGATTTTATTGAAGTTGGACAAGGAACTGATGGCACGTGGCATCCTTTTGGCAGTCATCTTGATGGCGATACTTACTTTGATCATTTAAAAAAAGCTGAATAGCTTGATTCCTGCACATTCAATAACTAATTTTGTTTACAGAAATCAAATTACCAACTCACATCCTTAAAAAATGAAATACTACATTATAGCCGGAGAGGCATCGGGCGATTTGCATGGTTCTAATTTAATGAAAGCTTTATTTAAGGAAGACAACAATGCAGATATCCGATTTTGGGGTGGTGATTTGATGCAAGACACGGGTGGCATGATGGTGAAGCATTATCGAGAATTGGCCTTTATGGGATTTGTCGAAGTTATATTCAATTTGAAAACCATCTTAGGCAACATCAAGATTTGCAAAAAAGACATTTTGGAATTTAAACCGGACGTAATTATATTTATTGACTATCCCGGGTTTAATATGCGCATCGCAAAGTGGGCGAAAGAACTCGGCATCCGGACGCATTATTATATTTCCCCGCAAATATGGGCTTGGAAAGAAAACAGGATTGTCGATATCAAACGCGATGTCGATAAAATGTATGTTATTCTACCATTCGAAAAGAAATTCTATGAGGACAAACATAATTTTCCCGTAGAATTTGTGGGGCATCCGTTAATTGACGCTATTCATAACCAAGCCATGGTTGACCAAATCATTTTTAAGTACGAAAATCAATTAAATGAAAAACCTATCATTGCGTTACTTCCCGGAAGCCGAAAGCAGGAAATCACAAAAATGCTTGCAATAATGTTGAGTGTTGTGGATGATTTCCCTGAATATCAATTTGTGATTGCCGGAGCCCCGAGTCAGGAATACTCTTTCTACGAAAAATTTATTTCTAGTGGGAACATAAAATTCATTTCCAACAAAACCTATGATTTATTGAAAATTGCGACTGCAGCCCTAGTAACCTCCGGTACAGCTACTCTCGAAACCGCCCTTTTCAAAGTCCCTGAAGTAGTCTGCTATAAAGGCAGTTGGGTCTCTTACCACATTGCAAAACGTATTATCACCCTAAAATACATTTCGCTTGTAAATCTGATTATGGACGAAGAAGTCGTTACTGAATTAATCCAGGAGGATTTCAATACAAAAAATATCAAAAGAGAGTTACAAAAAATATTAGAACCCAGCCACCGTAACCAGCTTTTGCAAAAATATGATTTGCTAGAAAAAAAATTGGGCGGTATTGGAGCCAGTGAAAAAACAGCTGAACTAATCGTCGCTGATTTGAAATAATATTAGAATTGAACGCAACAAAAACCAACCTCCTCTTTTGAAACAACTGTTATATATATTACTGTTACTTGTCATGTTTGCCTCCTGTAAACCATCCTCGGCGATACTAACTTCTAAAGAGAAGACTCCAAAAGCCAGCATTGATTTAAGTTCAAGAAAAACAGACAACCTTATTGACGAAATAGTGAAGTCGGCATCAAAAAACATCGGCGTTAAATACAAAACTGCGGGCGCAACCGCATCTGGCTATGATTGTTCTGGATTGGTCTATTTTACTTTTGGCTTGTTCGACATCAACCTCCCCAGGACTTCAATCGATCAATCAAAAACCGGAATTGATTTAGGCAAAAATACCGACAAAGCAAAAAAGGGGGATTTAATATTTTTCAAAACAAATAACAGATCTCAAATAAACCATGTTGGGATAGTGACTGAAGTCAATGGTGAAGAAATAATATTCATACACGCCTCCACTTCAAAAGGGGTGATTCTTTCCTCGACCAAACAACCCTATTATAAAAAAACGTTTGCACAGCTGAACCGAATTTTGGAATAAAAAAATTAAAAATTCGCTTACTAAAAAACTGTACTTTAGAACTATGAAAGTACTGCAGTTCCCCTTAGCGAGAATCACAATTGGTTTTGTACTGGGGATATTGACTGCCTTTTATCTAAAACCAGAGCTGACAACAGTATTTAGTTTACTGTTAATTAGTATCCTTCTGTTGGGCATTAGTTATTTCTTGCAAAAAAACACATTTGGCAATGCCCTTTACTTTGGTTTAGCCACTTATATTGCGTCTCTTTTTGTGGGTGCAATGTCTCAAATCGTACATACCGACTATTCTCAAAAGAGCAATTATATCCACGAAAATAACTTTTTCGAGAAACCCCATCTTTTGTCACTTGTCATCAGGGAGAAATTGAAAAGCACTAATTTTAATGATCGGTATATTGCCTTGATCAATCATATCGACAGTAAAAAATGCTCCGGCAGGATACTTTTAAATGTGCGTAAAGACAGCTTAAATCTTCCATTCGAAACCGGTACGTCCCTTTACATTAACGGAACTACCTATAAAAACAAACCGCCAAATAATCCAAACCAATTTAATTATAGTGCCTATCTGGAAAAGAAACAAATTTACGCACAATTGTATTCAGGTCATGAGTCGATCATCATTGGTCCCGAGTATAAAAAAGACATGTGGTACTACAGTTCAAAACTGAGGACTTCTATCATTCACAATCTAAAAAAAAACAATTTCAACAACACTGAATTGAATGTGGCCATCGCGCTAATCATGGGGCAGAAACAAGACATTTCTCCCGAAATCATCCAAGATTACCAATACGCTGGAGCAATCCATATTTTGTCTGTTTCTGGCCTGCATATCGGCTATATTTTGTTGTTTATTACCTTTTTACTCAAACCAATTCCCAATACTCGAAAGGGCTCGTTAATAAAGCTAACTCTCATTCTGGTTTCCTTGTTCTCATTTGCGTTAATAGCCGGTCTAGCCCCATCGGTGGTGCGCTCCGTCACTATGTTTTCATTTGTGGCAATTGGATACCATTTACGGAGAAGCGTCAACATTTATCATACAATATTAGTTTCGCTTTTTCTAATTTTGCTTTTCCAACCCTCCTTCCTTTTTGACGTGGGCTTTCAGCTGAGTTACATTGCTTTGTTTTTTATAATCTGGTTCCAGCCTCTTCTAGCCTCAATATGGATGCCTAAAACAAAAGCCTTTGGGTATATGTGGGCAATCCTTACCGTTTCATTCGCTGCTCAAATAGGAACTTTACCCTTGAGTATTTACTATTTTCATCAGTTTCCCGGACTTTTCTTTATTACAAACCTAGCCATTATCCCATTATTGAGTTTCATAATGATTTTGGGCGTAGTGGTTATGGTTTTGGCTGCCTTGGACTTTGTTCCGCTTTTTCTTACCAAGCCATTGGAATGGGGAATCTACCTGCTTAATAAAATAATCAATTCCATAGCTTCATTCGAACAATTTATAATTCGTGACATCCCATTCAACATTTATTTGATGGTTAGTTCATATATATTTATCTTGACTGCCATTATTTGGTTTAAAAAGCCAAGCTATCACAAGCTCATTATCGTCCTAATTGCCATTATGACTATTCAGTTTTCTTATCTGAAAAATCAATGGAACATTAAAACCCAAAAAGAATGGGTTGTTTTCAATTTGAAAAAAAACACGATGGTAACAGCGCGTGACGGAGAAAACGTGACTCTGTATGCCCGTGAGAACATCCTAAAAAGCGCCAAAAGCAACAGCGTTTTAAATTCCTATTTAGTTGCTAATTTCAGCATATTGAAAAGTGAAGAAAAAATTAAAAACACCGCTTTTTTCAAGGGAAAAAAAATTCTTATTTTAGACAGTCTGGGGAACTATCCTAAAAACATTAAGCCAGATCTTATTCTGATCACGCAGTCTCCAAAAATAAATATGGATCGTATGCTACATATCTTAAAACCACGAATGGTCGTGGCGGACGCCTCAAACTTCAAAAACCTTCAAAAATATTGGAAGACTAGTTGTGAAAAACAAAATATCCCTTTTCACGCTGTTAGCGAAAAGGGATATTTTAAACTAAATTGAAAAGTATTATTTTTTCAAAAGAATTTTATTTGCCTCAGCGAGCCAAGCTGCCGGACCACCAGCCACATAACCTGTTTTTCCTAAGCCTTCAAAATTTACTTTACCTTCTTTATCAGACGCATTCGCAAAATGAATTGTCGGGAACCCCTGAATAGCAAAAGCTTGCTGTAACTCGCCGTTTTGTTTTTTTATTTCATCCGTTTGCGCCGTTCTTCTTGGATAATCCAATTCGACAAGAATAACATTTTCATCAGCCCATTTTGCAAATTCAGGTGTCAATAGCACTTCTTTTTGTAAACGAATACACCATCCACACCAATCACTTCCCGTGAAAAACAACAATAATGGTTTGTGCTCTTTGTTTCCAATAGAGATTGCCTCTTTAACATCAGTATGCCAATTTAGTTCTTGTGACTGCGCCGTAACCATCCCAGAAAAAAAAACGAATAATAAAAACATCTTTTTCATAAATCTTTATTTTAATAATGCAATAACAAATATACTGCTAAATTTTTATTTAACACCGTGCATTAACTTTTTCATTAAAGGCGATAATAGTATCATTAGTAAACCAGCACCAATAGGCACTACTGTAAAAATAAGAAAGAAAGTGCTAAGACTATACTGGGCCGTAATTGTTTCAATCATTCCTCCCATTGAACCCGCTAATTTATTCCCCATTCCGATGAATAAATAATAAACTCCAAACATTATACCAATCCAAGCCGGAGGAACTAATTTACTTACATAAGACAAGCCTACGGGTGAAATACACAATTCTCCTAAGGTATGAAATAAATAGGCGGCAATTAACCAAAACATACTCACTCTTATCACTGATTCCGTATCAATACCCATACTCCCGTAAGCCAAAAATCCAAAACCTAACCCTAACAAACTAAGGCCCAATCCAAACTTCATCGGTCCGGAAAGGTTGTATTTACTTTCCCACCACTTGGAGAAAAAAGGAGCAAAAACAACAATAAACAATGAATTCAAGATTCCAAACCAAGTTGCAGGTACTTCCGTTTCAGTTGAACTAAATTCTCTACCAACTTTCCAAAGAACAATTCCCCAGATAATAACGAAACTCAATGATAAAATAAGATTACCAGTTGAATACTTTTTGAAAGTTTTAGAGAACAGCTTAATCAACACATAGGTAATGATCAATAAAGGAACAATTGTCAATATTGTATCTGCAATTTTAAAAAGTATCGCACTATTCCCAAACAATTCCCTTTGCGTGAATTTTTCGGCAAAAATCGTCATCGAACCACCGGCCTGTTCAAAAGATGCCCAGAAGAAAACTGTAAAAATTGAAAATATCAACACCGCTATAATTCTATCACGAACAATATTTGGCGCTAAATTTACTTTTGCCGCTTTATCTTTTGATTCTTGTTTAGAAGCCAATGTTGGTTTTAAACCAATATCTCCAAAAATGTTTTGCGTGAAGTAAAATTGCAACATCCCGAAGAACATAAAAATCCCAGCTAAACCGAAGCCCCAGCTCCAAGATATTTTTTCGCCTATATACCCACAAAGCATTATTCCCAAAAATGCCCCTGCATTAACCCCCATATAAAAAAGAGAGTATGCCCCGTCTTTCTTTTCCGGGTGACTTTCATACGCGTTTGAAATTATAGAGGTCAAATTTGGCTTAAACAATCCATTACCCACAATAAGACACCCAATTCCGATGTATAAAAACAAAGGCGTTTCGACAGCCATAGACGCATGGCCCACGGTCATCGCAAATGCACCTAAAATCACGGCCCATCTGTACCCTAAATACCGGTCGGCCAAAAACCCACCAATCACAGGGGTAAAATAAACAGACATGGTATAAGTTCCGTACAGAGCCAAGGCATCTTCAACACTCCAGGCCCATCCTCCTTTGGCAAGGGAAGAAGTTAAAAATAACACTAATAAGGCACGCATTCCGTAATAAGAAAATCGCTCCCACATTTCCGTGAAGAACAAAACAAACAATCCAGCAGGATGTCCCAGAACTGAATCTTTAAAAAACTGGTCTGAAGTATTCTGACTCATCTGTTTAAATTATAAAATAAGTACTACTTTTCGTTATCCTCAGCTCCATGCGTTAGGCGCTGTAAAGGTTTTAACAACATAAGAAATATAGAACCAATAACAAGCGTAAATATTAATATTCCCAGAAAAACAGAGTACTCGCCCAAATCACTAGCAGACTCACCTATTATACCGGCTACTTTGTTTCCTAGTCCAGTTGCAGCAAAATAAACCCCCATCATTAATGAGGCATATTTTACCGGAGACAATTTTGTTATAAACGACAGTGCAACAGGAGAGATACATAGTTCCCCAATAGTATGAAACAAGTAAGCCATAACTAACCAAATCATACTTGAAGATCCAGATTTTTCAAACTCCATCACTGCAAAAACCATAAATAAAAATCCAAATCCCATTATGATGATACCCATAGCCATCTTAAAAATGGAAGACGCTTCTTTGTTTTTAAGTTTACGTTTTGCCCAAAATCCGGCTACTCCCGTTGCAAAAAGTATAATAAAACCGGCGTTCAGACTTTGAAACATTACTGTTGGAACTTGCCACCCGAACAGCATCTTATCCGTTTTAGTATCTGTGTATAGGTTCATTAAACCGCCCGCTTGCTCGAATGCACCCCAAAATATGATTACCATAATAAAAGAAAGCAATAAAACGACAAAACGGTCCTTGTCAACTTGTGACGTCAACTCTTTGTAGATCATCATCATTAAAGCGGCGATGACTGTTAAAAAGAAAAACAACAATCCAAAAGCCCAGCCTAAACTATACCATCCAATAATGGATAACACTATAAGAATTCCGGTTAATAATAATTGCTTCTGAGATTTGAGAAGGTTCTGAAAAAGAAGACCGTATGAGCTTTCGTCCACCTTATTGGCTTCTTGAACCTCTAAATTACCAACATGGCTTAAGAATTTTTGTCCCCAAACATATACGATAAGTCCGAAAAGCATTGCAATTCCAGCTAAACCAAAACCAGCATGCCATCCCCATTTCATAACGACGAAACCGATAACCATAGTCGCCAATAATGAACCGGTATTTATCCCAATATAGAAAATACTGAATCCTTTGTCTCTTCGAATATCTCCTTGCGGATACAATCCACCAACCATTGTAGAAATATTAGGTTTCAACAAGCCTACCCCCAGTATCACTAAACCCAAACCTGTGTAAAATGCCCAAGTATCAGTAAACACTAAAACCCCGTGTCCCAGACAAAGAATGATTGCCCCAAACAGAACAGCTTTTTTTTGTCCCAATAGCTTATCGGCTATCATACCCCCCGGAATTGACATTACGTACACTAACATAGTGTACCATCCATATAAGGCTAATGCCTCTTGACTTGACCATCCAAGTCCTGGACCTCTTGTGTCGCCCATTGTCTCTGTTGTCATATACAAAACCAATAAGGCTCGCATTCCATAATAAGAAAAGCGTTCCCACATTTCTGTAAAAAACAATATAAATAGTCCGGTAGGATGACCGAATAAGGTCGATTCTAAATGAGCATCTGAGGTCGTGTTTGACATATAATAAATTTAATTAGTATTGTTATTTATTTAACTTCTTGCATTACTTTTCTAGTTGAAGGCGAAACCACTATCAGCAGTAGGTCATCTATTAAGTCATGTTTTTCCAATCGATGAATGAGCACTTACAGCATTCATTTAAGATTTAAAGATTTTCTTTGATAAAATTTGTCATTTTATTATACAACTGTATTCTGGTCATTCCACCGAAAATTCCGTGATTTTTATCTGGGTAAATCTGTGAATCAAACTGCTTATTGGCCTGAATTAGAGCTTCCATCATTTGCATCGAATTTTGAACATGTACATTATCATCTCCGCTTCCGTGAATCAAAAGGAACTTCCCTTTTAGCCCTTCAACATAATTGATAGGGGAGTTATCGTCATATCCACTTTCATTTTCTTGCGGTGTCTGCATGTATCTTTCTGTATAAATACTATCATAGAATCTCCAGTTCGTGACTGGCGCCACAGCAATTGCCATTTTAAAAGTATCGCTGCCTTTGAAAAGGCAGTTTGACGACATAAATCCACCATATGACCAGCCGAATATACCGATTCTCGATTTATCAACAAATGAATAATTCCCAATCACTTTTGCAGCATCAATTTGATCTTCCACTTCATATTTCCCTAACTGTAGTTGTGTTACTTTTTTAAAGTCGGCTCCTTTAAAACCCGTTCCCCTACCATCAACACACGCAATTATATATCCTTGTTGAGAAAGCATCATGAACCAATAATCATTAGTGGAATTCCATTGATTAGCTACCTGCTGTGATCCGGGTCCCGAATACTGATACATAAAAACCGGATATTTCTTTGAAGCGTCAAAATCTTTCGGTTTAATAATCCAAGCGTTCAATTCATTCCCTTTTTCTGTTTTTAAAACAAAGAATTCTTTAGCCGGTAAATCATAACCTTTCAATTTTGTAGCCAAGGCTTCATTGTTTTCAATAACCTGCAATTGTTTTCCCGTTTTCGCTTCGTTTAAAGTGTAGGTTGTCGGTTGTGTAGCACTGGAGAAGGTGTTAATATAATACTGAAAATTAGGACTGAAAGTAGCATTATTAGTTCCCCTTTCTGAAGATAGCGCTTTTTTGTTCTTACCATTTAATCCAATGCTATAAACAGCTCTATTAACAGAACCATTCTCGGTAGACTGATAAA
>JBLIHD010000008.1:0-14354 GCA_047636335.1 Flavobacterium sp. | reverse complement strand
TTGCTGAGCGTGTCAACCAAACAACTTTGGTAACTATTAAGCTTGTAGGAACTCCTCCGGGAGGAAGTCATCCTGCACACATCCATGAGAATAATGTTGCTACAACAGGTAATATTATTGCTGGTTTAAATCCTGTAAATGGAGACACGGGTATTAGTAAAACACAAGTCGCAACTTTAGTAGGAGGCGCTGCAGTCACTTACAGTCAGTTTCTAACACTCAACGCCTATGTTAATGTTCACTTAAGCGGTACTGCTATGACTACTATAGTTGCTCAAGGCGATGTAGGTTCAAACGTAGCAGGTGCAGAGTCAAAAACATACAACGTAACGAATAGTGGAGCCTCAGCTTATATTTTTAACGGCGAAGGGCTAAACAACTCAAGTAATCCAAATTTTACCTTTAAAAGGGGGGGTACATATACGCTTAATGTAAATGCTGCTGGTCATCCTTTCTTAATAAAATCTAATCAAACCTTGGGACAGGCGACTGGTTTATACAGCTCAGGAGTTACAAATAATGGTGCAGTTGCAGGAACTATTACGTTCACTGTTCCTATGAGCGCGCCAAATGTTCTGTATTATATTTGTGAATTTCATTCTTCTATGACTGGAGTTATTACAATTACAAACTAAGTAAACTTTGTAGTATTTAAATATAAAAATGGGGGAATGGTAAAACATTCCCCCATTTTTGTTTAAAGTAGGGAGTTACACGCACTGTTTTGATATAATGCTTTCGTGTAGTGTATAGATTTTGGAGTTCCTGGCGATACATTTTGACAAAGAAGGTTGTGCGCGGTAATTAAATTATCGATGTTACTATTTTTTAGTAAGGAATTAAGGCGGTCATCTAGGATTATACCATTGTATTGGGCATATGACAGCATACTGTTGATTTATGTACTTAATGCAGCGGTAACACCTTATGAAATAATCTTTTTACTGATAGCTGTAGGACTTGTTGTTATACTGCGGTCTGTTAAACTTGTCTTTTGCTCCGTTTGCTTTGTTAAGGTTTCCGTCATTGTTATTTATTTAAACGGTTTTATGATTCCATTTCTTTGACCAACTCAAAGTCGCATCTATATTAGGGATGGCCTAACTAAAATGGGTGCTTTATTTTTTAAAATAGAAGGAATAACCTTAATTTTATTAAAAATTTAAATTGCTGTCATTTTTTAATTGAGATGAAAAAACAGTAAGCCTACCATAATAACCTTTTATTATAACACCATATTGAAATTCATTTACAAGTAGACATATTTTTAAGTGCGTAAAGTATAATTTTGTTTTAATTAAATCAATACAATTGAAAAATCAATACCTAGAAGAAGCGAAACGAGAACTAATTAACGGACATGCAAAAAAAAGACATCCTTTTCGATATTTTGTTTTGGCTACTAATGAAAATGGCAAACCAAGGCAGCGAACGGTTGTATTGCGGAAAACATTATTGGACTTAAGTTTGGTTATTTTTACCGACAAAAGAACTCAAAAAATAAAAGATATTCAAAATAATTCTGAATTTAGCGCCTTATTTTATGATTCTAAAAAATTATTGCAAATTCGGATCGAAGGGAAAGCCGAATTAATAACAGACAAAGAACAAATTGCTACTTACTGGCACACGGTACAACAGGAATCTAAAAAAGACTATACCACAAGTATTGCACCAGGTACTCCAATAAAAAATCCTGAGGAGGTAAGTTACGAATTAAATGAAAATTATTTCTGTCCAGTAAAACTCGTACCCAATACAATTGAATATTTACGTTTAAATCGTCCTAATCATTTAAGGGTTTTGTTCTCTAGAATTGATGCCGATTGGTCCGGTGAATTTTTAGTGCCTTAATTTTTTTAATCCTGAGGGCGTAGAACAAATATTATCTTCTACATTATAGCTCGGATTTGAAATCCGTGCCCACAACGATTCAAAGGCGTTGTGCATCTGGTTTTTAGCAAGTAGGCTGGAACTAGCAGTAAATTATATACGGAGTTACCTGCTGGTTTCATTATTCAGTACTTCGATTTGAATAAATTCTATTTTTGAATCACCAGAGTTTATTAATTCGCTGTTATCTTCTGCTAAACACCATTTTTTATTTAACATATCAACTCTATTGTCCTTTATTATTTTAACCTTATCATTTAAGTAAAAGACTGCAATTGTCGGAAATTCTAATTTTCTAAAAATAAGTGTGTCATTTGGTTTTAATTCAATTTTTTTTGACCGAAACCACCTATTAGATATTTCATACTCGCTTGAGTCTAAACTTGAAGTTAATCCTTTTCCCAGATTTAGGATTCCTATTAACCGCGATAATTTGCTTCCTATATTAGTAACTCTATGAACCACAGGTTTATTGATATATGAAGTGTCTGAGGCAGTCTCTCCATTAGGCCATTCTTCGTCGGCATCAGACACAATCCAATTAGAATTTGGTACTTGATCAGCAGCTTTCTGTACGCCTAAAGAAACAAAAAACATTGAGTATCTATGTAGATGAAATTGGGTAGTGTCTCTTGGATTTATTTGAACATCTATTATTTTCAATTCATCTTTTTCAAAGACAAGTTTGTGCATGGGTTCTTCATACACTTCAAGAAATTTACTCTTGTCTGTTTTTGCTGCGCAGCCAATCAGAAGGAATGCCATTAATATTGTAAATGTTCTTTTCATGTTGATTTTTATTTTACGCTTGCAGGTAATGGTTTTGTGTAAGAATAGTATGGCTTAAGAAAAAACGCACGAACTATTAGGTTGAACACAAGCCTAATTTTTTTTTATCTTTTTTACTCAATAAGTCAAAGTTTTAAATTTGGTGACTTTGCAAATACGCTTGAACCATTTGGTTTCGCTGCAACGGCCTTATATTTTATATACATTGTTAGCCTTTCGTTATTTACTTCACCTTTTTAAGAATGTAATAAGCGCCAGGTTGTATGTCGCGATACTCATTATTTTTAATCATTATTCTATTATTACCCTTAGCCCATGTATCATTACCAATGTATGTTCTTAAAGTATCTATTTTATTGCTTTTTGCTTTTTGAATAATCATACCGCCTGTAATAGATTTAACTTGTATGGAATCGTTATAATTACCCCTTGTTGGACCTGTATAAAGACCTTCTAGAAGGGCAGTGTCAATATCTAAAGCTATATTTTGTGGCGTTTTTTTATCGAGTAACTGCCATGTAATTTGTTCTGCGAAAAAGGTTGCGTTTTTTGGCCCTCCTGATGTATTTACTAGACATATAATATATAAGGCTTCTTCTGGGTAATATCTGGTGTCTGTCATAAAACCACTGAATCCTCCTGTGTGTCCAATTTTATGGTTTCCGAAATCTGAATAATTCTCCAAGGCTTTAGCGTATTGAAGCTTGGAACCATCATTTAATTGCCCTGGTGTAATCATCGACTCATAAGTGGCTACTGATAGTATTTTTGCTTGATGCAATGCAGTCATCCACGTAAGTAAATCTTGTGTAGAACTTGATAGGGAACCCGCTGAATAAGGCAAATTATAATTTAAATAAGGCTTTTGCTGAATGCCAAGTGAATCATAACGATATCCATTTACTTTGTTTTTAGTCACTTTGGTATTGGAACCAAAAGATGTACTTTTCATCCCCAAAGGCTTAAAAAATGTCTCTTTTAAATAGTCTTCGTAGGATTGACCAGTGACTTTTTCAATAATTAGTCCTAGATAAGAATAAGCATTATTGTTATATATTAAAGCTTCGCCAGGTTCAAACATAAAGTCTTTTGGTTTAAACATTTTTGCAATTGAATTATGAGGAAGACCTTGGTTAGTTAACATATCAAAGAATTCTATCTCTTTGCCCATATCAGCTTCCATCCCAGAGGTGTGGTCAAGTAATTGAGCAATGGTGATTTTTCTTCCTTTGGTATCAAATTCGAGATATTTAGTAAAATCATCATCCAACGAGAGCTTGTTTGCTTCTACTAATTTTAATATAGCTGCAGCCGTGAATTGTTTGGTTACAGAGCCAATATCAAATATTGCATTTTCAGGCATTGGTGTAGATAGTTCCAAGCTTGCATATCCATAAGATTTATTCAATAGCATCTTATCCTTTTGAAATACTAAAATTGCAGCTCCTGCAATTTGGGCACTATCAATGCTCGTTTTAAATAGTGAGTCGGCATAGACTTCTAAAGTTACTTTATTAGAAACTTGATTCTCCTTTTGACAACTTGTTGCTAAGAGCGCTAATGCTGTAACCAATAAAATTATTTGTTTCATGTTCTGTTGGTTTTAATTAAGCCTTACGTGTTTGCATAAGAATAGTTGCGGTTTCGAACCACCAAACTACCTGCCAGCACTGAACTTGATAAGAAGCACAAAGCTTCATTTAACCACTGAACCGCCAATTTCTTGTAGGTGCTGTTAGCGGTAGTTTTATTTGTATGCTATAGCTGCACTTGTAGGTCCAGCCAATGGGAGTAAAGCGGTTGATTTAAATCCAACTGCACTCGTCCATTTATTAAAGTCAGAAAACGTATAGTCAAAGCCAGATCCTGTTTCAATGAGCATATTCAAACTCATCATCAAGCCAACCGCATTTTTATTTCTATCGGCATCAATTACATTTTCAATGGCAATTAGAACTCCGCCCTCAGGTAATGCATTATATGCATTTTTAATCAGCATCAATTTTGTTTCCTCATCCCAGTCGTGCAAAATGTTTCCCATCGTAATGATGTCTGCATTTGGGAATTCGTCTTTGAAGAAATCTCCACTATCTGTTTTTACACGGTCGTGCATTTGAAATTCTTGAATTACTTCATTTGCAATTGATGCAACCGGAGGTAAATCCCAGCTGGTACAATTCATATGTCCCTGATGTTTGGCTACCATTATAGAAAGCATTCCCGCAGATCCTCCAATATCAACCAGGGTTTTGTGTTTTGAAAAATCAAATGATTGCGCTAAGGCCATAAAGTTGCCCATCTGAAATCCACTCATAGCGTGGATAAATTCTTTTAGCCTGTCTGCATCAGAATACAAGGCTTCAAAAAGATTTCCTCCGCTTTTTTCTTCATTTTGAGCAAGGCCAGTTAATAATCCTTCTTCAAGATTTCCCCAAAAACCGTAGAGACGATTGTTTAACATCTCCAGCATTCCTCCAATATAAGAGGGTTTGTTTTTGTCAAGAAAAAAATCGGTGTCCATACTGTTTGAATACTTGGCAGTTTCAAGCAAACCTTCACGGTTAAGGAAACCAAATGTTGTAAGCGCATCCAAATAATCATACACATTACGGTCGGTGGATTTGAAACCTAAATGCGATTTAAGTTCAATTGCTGACATTGTTTTCTTTTCAGCAAGCGTTGTGAAAATTTGAAACTTTACTGCTGATAAAAGAATTTTAGAAGCCCAAAAACCCGTACCAATTTTCATTATATTCTCGGGAGTTGGATGATTTTGTTCTTGTTCCATTTTGCTTTTATTTTTTTGTTTGCCTACTCTGCTCGGTTTTCAGCTTACCCGTTGTTTGTTTTTTGCCTGATTGATTGAGTTGTAAAGTGTCGTCCAAAATTACCGCTAACTAGTAATTATGTATGATAAAATTACACAATGGTTTAAATATTAGATGGTTAACTACATCAAACATATAATAAATATCTGACAAATCATAATAAATAATGTTGTGGGTTACTGCATACTTGGTTTCGCGTGAAGGATGGCAGTGGTGCTCTTTGTTGTTTTGCTCAAGGGCAAAACAATAAAAGCGGGAAGGAACAGCCTGACCCGAAGCAGCGAGGAGGAACGACGAAGCTAAGGGCAGGGACAAGCCGAAGACACAACGGAAACACTGGGTTTTCTGGATTAGAATGCACCGAAATTTCATGCCATCCCTAGGCTTCAGGATAGGGGATAAAAAAGCTTGGTTGGCGTAGAAATATTTTCTAATTTTGCAGTCGAATTTTATCATGTAAATTAAAGAAGAAGATGGATATCAAAAGAGTAGCTATAGACGCAGTTAATGAAACAATTGTAATGACAGTTGTGCACATGGACTATAAAGGTCAAGTACAAAAAAGAATAAACGAAAAAATGCCTTTGGCAACCGTTAAGGGATTTAGAAAAGGCGCTGTGCCTAAAGATCTCGTTGAAAAACAATACGGTAAAGCAATAAAACTAGAAGAGGTTCAAAAAGTGGTCGATTTAGCTTTAGAGCGTTTCGTGCAAGCGGAAAGGTTAAACCTTCTTGGGACTCCGCTTCCTAAAGTGGACGAACATTTTGATTGGACTGCTGAAGAATTGGTATTCGAATATGAAATCGGTTTGGTTCCTGACTTCACATTGGACCTGGAAGCTAAAAACGATATCGTGAAATACATCGTTTCTGCAGACGACAAGATGATTGACGGTCAAGTGGAACGTATCCAAAAACAATTTGGTACTGCAATCCCTCAAGAGGCTGTAGTTGCCGGATCAGATTTGACTGGAACTTTTACAAACGAAGAAAAAGAAATAAACAACGAAACAACCATCTCTTTGGATGTTTTCAAAGACAAAGCGACTGCTGATAAATTCATTGGTAAAAAAGTGGGTGAGGTTGTTACCGTAAACACAAAAGATTTGTTTGAAGACGCACATCAATTGATGGACGTGATGAAAGTGGGTCATGATGATGTTCACGATCTTGCTGTTGACGTAGATTTCATGATCTCGGCAATCAACACAACTGAATTGGCTGAATTGAACCAGGAATTGTTTGACAAGCTCTTTGGACCTGGAGCGGTTTCTTCCCTTGATGAGTTGAAAGCGAAGATCAAAGAAGATGCTGAATCTCAATTTGTGGAGCAATCAAACCAAAAACTATTGGCTGACGTTACTGAATTTTTGATTTCAAGCACAAAATTTGACTTGCCTTCAGAATTTCTTAAAAAATGGTTGCAAACCGTTGGAGAGAAAAAACTGTCGCCAGAAGAAGCTGAAGTAGAATACGCGAAATCCGAAAGAGGATTGCGTTTTCAATTGATCGAAGGTAGAGCAATGGCTCAGTCTGACATCAAAATTACTTTTGAAGACCTGAAAGCGTTTACCACAAAAAATATCCGTCAACAAATGGCACAATTCGGGCAAACAAATCCTACGGACGAAGAAGTTCAGGGAATTGTTGCGAGAGTATTGTCTAACCAGGACGAAGTGAAAAAACTTTCTGACCAGGTTGTTGCTGAGAAGTTATTGGAATTGTTTAAAGAAAAAGCAAACCCAACAACTAAAGAAGTTACTTACGACGAATTTATTGCTGCGTCTTACGGAGAATAATTTCTAAAAATTAAGTATATTTGAGCGACAAAGGAAATTTCTTTTGTCGCTCTTTTGTTTGAATTAACTGTCAGAAGCTAATCCAGCTTTTCGTTTCAAGTTTTTTTAACTGTTTTAGTTTTTATTCTTCTTGTAAGAGCTTCTTGCAGTCGCTTCACAAGAATGAAAAAAACGAAGAAACAGTTTTTAAAAAGCTTTTTACTATAAACAAAGTTCACTGAACTCCGATGTAAATAAATGCCAGTGAAGTAATCTGGGCTAAAAAGAGGACATTTTGACATTATTAGTAAATAGGTATGACCTTTGCTTTAAATAAAACAGACACGATCACAAACGTAAAACTTAGAACAAAAAAACATGAACTACGGTAAAGAATTTAAAAAATTTGCTACAAAGGACCACGGAGTAAACGCGATGTATTACGATAAAATCGTTGGCGCAATGACACCTACAAACATGACTCCTTATATCATTGAAGAACGTCAGCTGAATATTTCACAATTAGACGTTTTCTCGAGATTGATGATGGACAGGATTATTTTCTTGGGAACAGGAATTGACGACCAAATTGCAAATATCGTTCAAGCACAATTGTTGTTTCTTGAAAGTGCAGATGCATCAAAAGATATTCAAATCTATTTGAATTCTCCTGGAGGAAGCGTTTATGCAGGATTGGGTATATATGACACGATGCAATACATCAAGCCTGATGTAGCCACGATATGTACAGGAATGGCTGCTTCTATGGGAGCGGTATTGTTATGTGCAGGTGCAGAGGGAAAACGTTCGGCATTGCCACACTCAAGAGTAATGATTCACCAACCATCAGGAGGTGCACAAGGTGTTGCGACTGATATGGAAATCAACCTGAGAGAAATGTTGAAACTGAAAGACGAATTGTACAAAATCATTTCGCAGCATTCAGGACAATCTTTCGAAAAAGTACACAATGACAGTGAACGTGATTACTGGATGATTGCCGATGAGGCAAAAGCATACGGAATGATTGATGAAGTGTTGAAAAGAGGATAAATAAAGTATTCAGTATTTAGTGGGCAGTATTCAGACTGACCACTGAAGACTGGTCACTGCTAACTATAAAAGATGGCGAAAGAGAAATTAGAATGTTCATTTTGTGGAAGGAAAAAGCCAGACACCCAACTGTTAATTGCTGGAATCGATGCGCATATCTGCGATAAATGTATCGAGCAAGCGCACGGGATTGTTCTGGAAGAAATAAAATCAACTGGTAGTTCAAAATTGCTAGGGGATCTTATTTTAAAGAAGCCAAAAGAAATCAGGGCGTTCCTGGATCAGTACGTTATTGGTCAGGACCAAACTAAAAAGGTAATGTCGGTTGCGGTTTACAATCACTACAAGCGTTTGATGCAACAGCAACTAGACGATGAGGTGGAGATTGAAAAAAGTAACATTATCATGGTGGGCCAAACAGGAACCGGTAAAACTTTGGTTGCCAAAACCATTGCCAAAATGCTGGATGTTCCTTTGGCAATCGTAGATGCGACGGTTCTTACCGAAGCGGGTTATGTAGGGGAAGATGTCGAAAGTATTTTGACCCGTTTGCTTCAGGCAGCGGATTATGATGTTGCCAAAGCGGAAAGAGGAATTGTGTTCATTGATGAAATAGACAAAATTGCCCGTAAAAGCGATAACCCTTCAATTACCCGTGACGTTTCCGGAGAAGGAGTGCAACAGGCTTTATTGAAATTATTGGAAGGAACAGTGGTTAACGTACCGCCAAAAGGAGGCCGTAAGCACCCAGACCAAAAATTTGTGGAAGTCAACACCCAAAACATTTTGTTTATCGCGGGTGGTGCTTTTGACGGGGTCGAAAAAATTATTTCGAAACGATTGAATCGTCAGGCTGTTGGTTATTCAACTTCAAAAAACGTAGATAATATTGACAAAGAAAACTTGTTGCAATACATTATCCCAAAAGACATTAAAGATTTTGGATTAATCCCGGAAATTATTGGGCGTTTGCCAGTATTGACTCATATGGATCCATTAGACAGAGAAACCTTAAGGGCGATTTTGACACAGCCAAAAAATGCGTTGATCAAACAATACACGAAATTATTCCTAATGGATGATGTTGAATTCACTATCACTGATGAGGCTTTGGACTTCATCGTGGACAAAGGCTTAGAATATAAATTAGGGGCTCGTGGATTGCGTTCCTTATGCGAGGCAGTCTTGACTGATGCTATGTACGAATTGCCAAGTTCTGATGAGAAGACACTGAAAATTGACGTGGAATATGCAAAAGAAACCTTGAACAAGAATTTGTTGAAAAGATTGGAAATCGCTTCGTAAAAATTGCGTTTTTCTCAAAAATATAAACCTGTTCAGTCATTTGAACAGGTTTTTTTATGGATAATTTGAACTATTTGTTATTGTTTGAAAAAACAAACATTATGTTTTTTTATAAACATTAGATTGCCGATTTTTGTTTACCGTAAATCAACAGTAAGACAAAATGATAGCAGAAGATAAAGAAATTATTTTATTAAAAGTTTCCGGTCAGGATAAGCCAGGGGTAACTTCCGGTTTGACTTCAATATTAGCTAACTATGATGCTATTGTTTTAGATATTGGACAAGCGGATATTCATGATACCTTGTCTTTGGGTATTTTGTTTGAAATTCAATCGGGTTCCAGTTCAGGACCTGTTTTAAAAGATTTATTGTTTAAAGCGTATGAGTTGGAGATTCAGGTTAAGTTTATTCCGATTTCTATCGCTGATTACGAAATTTGGGTCAAGACACAACACAAGCAGCGTTATATCATAAATATTCTAGGAGAAACATTGACGGCGGTACAATTGTCTGCCGTGGCCAAAATAATGTCTGACCAAAATTTAAATATTTATGCCATCAAAAGATTGACCGGCCGGGTTTCCGTTGTTGAAAGAGAGCAGTTCCCCCGTTCTTGCGTACAATTATCCGTCGCGGGTATTATCGTGGATAAAACCTTGATGACTGCCAGTTTTATGGAGATTTCCAGAACTTTAAATGTGGATATCTCTTTTCAGGAAGACAATATGTACAGAAGAAACAGACGTTTAGTTTGTTTCGATATGGATTCTACCTTAATTCAGACGGAAGTGATTGATGAATTGGCGGATCGAGCGGGCGTTGGTGAGCAGGTAAGAGCCATTACGGAATCAGCGATGAATGGGGAAATTGATTTTAGCGAGAGCTTTAAACAGCGCATGGCTTTGCTGGAAGGTTTAAGTGAAGACGTGCTGAAATCAGTTGCCGAAAATCTACCCATCACGCAAGGGGCACATCGCCTGATGAAGGCCCTGAAATATTACGGATTCAAAACTGCTATTTTGTCGGGAGGATTCACCTACTTTGGTCGTTACTTGCAAAAGGAATTGGGGATTGATTACGTTCACGCCAATGAATTAGAAATTATCGACGGTAAATTGACTGGTAAATATTTGGGCGAAATTGTTGACGGTCCAAAGAAAGCCGAATACCTGAAAGCCATTGCTGAAAAAGAAGGAATACACATAAACCAAACCATTGCCGTGGGCGATGGTGCAAACGATTTGCCTATGTTGAACTTGGCAGGTTTGGGAATCGCTTTTCATGCTAAGCCAACGGTGAAAGAAAACGCTTCGTCCTCGATCTCCAGCCTTGGTCTGGACGGGGTTTTGTACCTTTTAGGCTATCATGACAGACATATTGACATGATGGAAGATTAACTTATAAGTAGTTGGCTGTAAGGTTTTTATCATATAGAAATTGTAGTTTTTAAAAAGAGTTTAATAGCTGTTTCGGCCTCACACGACTTAACTATGTGGGAAATAGTATTGTTTCTTGCATATTTTAACGAGAGTTTTTACCTCTATGATTCTTTGCGGTAAAATCAATTTTCGGCAATAGTTTTAGTAATGCCTTTAGTTATTATTGAGCTAAGTCTTTTTTTGTGTATTGTAGGTTCTTGTGCCTTAACTGAAGACGCTATTTTCAGGTTTTTCCAATGCTTGCTTTTCGGGAGTATCACAAATTCCCCTTGCTCCACAGCCCATTCTGTGCGGCCCGCAGGAGGCCAACATGAAAATAGTAAACGTTAATGCCAGTATTTTTCTCATTATAGTATTATTCTAGGCTACATGCTTTTTAGCTGCTCCAAATAATCTCTTTGGTTCGATAATCTCGGAATTTTATGCTGTCCACCTAATTTGTTGCGGTCTTTCAACCATTCGTAAAAGAGATTTTCGCGAGCTATGTTAATGACCAATGGGTTAAGTGTCATGTTATTGTGTCTTTTTGCCTCGTAATCGGAATTCACGGATTGTATGGTTTCGTCCAGCACTTTTTGGAATAACGCCATGTCGGCCGGTTTCTTTTTAAATTCAATCATCCATTCATGCGCACCTTTCTTCCTGTCCACCATGAATATAGGTGCAACGGTATAATCAACTATTTCAGATTGGGTCACTCGGCACGCCTTGGCAATGGCCTGGTCCGTATTTTCGACCATCAATTCTTCGCCAAAAACATTTATATGATGTTTTGTCCTGCCCGTTATCCGAATTCGATAGGGGCTTAATGAGGTGAAGCGCACGGTGTCCCCAATTAAATAACGCCACAATCCTGAATTGGTGGTAATGACCAAAGCGTAATTTTTAAACAGTTCCACGTCTGCCAAACTGATGGTCTTTTGATCCGCTGTTCCAAAAGTATCCATTGGGATAAACTCATAGAAAATGCCGTAATCCAACATCAGCAATAGATCGCTAGAGTTGTTGAGGTCCTGAATGGCAAAAAATCCTTCGGATGCGTTGTATATTTCGTAATACTTAAAATCTCTTTTAGGGAGTATTTTTTTGAACTGTTCTTGGTAAGGCTCAAAACTTACGCCGCCATGAAAATAGACTTCCAGGTTAGGCCAAATCTCAAATAGATTCTCTTTTCCGGTCTCCTCGAGCATTTTATTCATTAACACCAGCATCCAGGAAGGGACACCGGCAAAACTGGTTACATTTTCTTTTTTGGTCTCATTAATGATTGCCGAAATCTTTGCCTCCCATTCGCTCATAAGCGAAATCCGGTTGCTTGGCGTGCTGCTGAACTCGGCCCAAATGGGCATATTTTCAATTAATATTGCCGATAAATCGCCAAAAAAAGTGTTGTTGTCTTCGTAGATTTGTGCACTTCCGCCAAGTCGGAGGCTTTTTCCAAGAAAAAGTTGCGAGTCTTCATTGTTGTTCAGGTACAGGCACAATAAATCTTTACTCCCTTTGTAGTGGCAATCTTCCAATGCTTCATTGCTAACCGGAATGAACTTGCTTTTTGCATCGGTGGTACCGCTTGATTTTGCAAACCATTTTATTGGTGTTTCCCAAAAAACATTTTGTTCTCCTTGACGGGTTCTCTCGATCAGCGGTTGCATTTCTTCATAAGTAGAAATGGGAATCCTTTCGGCAAAAGTGGCGTAGGAGTTTATTGAGGCGTAATCGTATTTTTTGCCTAATACAGTGTTTTTTGATGACTGAATTAAATTCAAAAGTAATTCTTCCTGAACCTCATTGGGGTATTTTAGGAAAAGTTCAATCTGATGGATTCGCTGTTTCAAAACCCAAGATGCAAATGAATTAATTAACTGTATAGGCATTTTTTAAACTAGGATTTTATAATTAGGTTTTTGGAATCAGGATTTGAATATTAAATAACAAATACTAACTTTACAACATTATCAAAAATAGTAAAAAAATATAGAATTCCTAACAATCGATTACCAATTCAGGATTTAGAAAGCGAACTTATTTTGAATTAGGAACTCTAGAAACGAAATATATAATTTATGCAATACGAGGGAGTACTAAAAAAAATGCAAACTGAATTGGGAAATCCTATTCAATATTACCTAGTTTTTGAGGACAGTTTTTTAAATGTGAATCAATTACTTAATAAAAATATTGAAATCAATTTTTCTGGTTACCAATGTCTGAATTGCGGGAAGAAGAAAAAAATATATCGCCAAGGTTTCTGTTACGACTGCTTTTACTCCAGTGCATCGGTAGGGGACTGGATCATGAAACCAGAACTAAGTACCGCCCACCTTGGTATTCAGGACAGGGATTTGGCATATGAAGAGAAAGTGCAACTGCAACCCCACATCGTTTATTTGGCCTTGTCAAGCGAAGTGAAAGTGGGGGTGACCAGAAAAACGCAGGTGCCCACAAGATGGATCGATCAAGGTGCAATTCAGGCCGTTTCGATAGTTGAAGTTCCAAATCGTTATTTGGCGGGAGTCACAGAGGTAGCTTTAAAAAACCATTATGCCGATAAAACCAATTGGCGTAAAATGTTGACCAATTCCATTGAGCATATAGACCTGATGGAAGAAAGGTTGAAACTAGAAAAGATACTGCCTGTGGAAGTACAGGAATATTTTTTTCTGAACAAAACTGATTTGTATGAAATGCATTACCCCGTTATTGAATATCCGACGAAAGTGAAAAGTTTAAGTCTTGAAAAAACGCCGTCTTTCGAGGGTAGATTAACGGGCATAAAAGGGCAGTACCTGATGTTTGAAGATGGGACGGTCTTCAATATCCGCAGTTCCGAGGGGTATGTGGTCAGGATTTCAGTATAAAAGAAAAGCCCAAAAGTATTTTACTTTTGGGCTTTTTGTTATTAATTCACTTTGGTAGTGTCTACAACTTTTTTCTTTGGCTTAAACAACTCATTGAGCAAATCAGTCGCTTTCGTTTTCACTTTTTCGACGGCTTTTGTTTTTACCTCTTCCTTTGTTGCCGGAACAGCCGTTTTTGAGGTGTCGGCGGGTTTCTTGTCTTTGGTGATGTAATCGCTTAAAGCGGAGGTTCCCTGGTTTAACAATCGCTGCTTTTGTTGCGCCACCAACTGGTTGGTCAGCTTGGTAACGGCACTTTTAATGTCGGTAGTGATTTTTGGATTTGTAAAATTCCCTGTTACCATGGCATTAATGGGTATGCTTTGCATTTTAGCGGCATCAGCGGGAGATAATCTCGCGATTAGCGCAT
>JBLIHD010000007.1:0-14738 GCA_047636335.1 Flavobacterium sp. | reverse complement strand
TGGCAACTATTTATTCTTTGCCTAAAAGTTTGAAAGAAGTTTCAGGGATTGTGTATTCCACCGACGATAGTATATTATGGACATTGGAAGACAGCGGTAATGCAAATGTACTTTATGGCTTAAACTCTAAGGGTATGATTGCAAAAACCGTCACTGTCAAAAATATAAAAAATATTGATTGGGAAGATATCACGAAAGACAAAGAAGGAAATGTATATATTGGTGATTTTGGCAACAATGAAAATGAGCGTCAGGATTTGTGCATCTACAAAATTGACAAAAAATCCTTGGACAATGAAAATGTTATTCCTGTGTACAAGGTCTCATTTTCATATCCAGAACAAAAAAAATTCCCTCCTAAAAAGAAAGAATTATTCTATGATGTAGAAAGTTTTTTTGAGTTTAAAAACAACTTTTATCTTTTTACAAAAAACCGAAGCAAGGGCTTTGACGGAACAGTTTTTATATATAAAATTCCTAATAGAGCCGGAATGCATAAAGCAGAATTAATTGAGGATTTTAAGATTTGTGATGATTATGACAATTGTGCTATTACAAGTGCTGCAATAAGTCCTGACCAAACCAAAGTTGTCCTTTTAAGTCACAGCAAGATTTGGCTTTTCGAAAATTTCTCATCTGATGATTTCCTAGCGGGAATTAGAACCGAAACCGAATTACAGCATTATTCCCAGAAAGAGGCAATCTGTTTCAAGGATAACACTACTTTAATGATTGCCGATGAAAAAGTTAAGAAAACGGGGGGTAAGCTTTATGAAATTACTATAAATAAGCTTAAATTAAAATCCAAACCCTAGACCAAATGCGATTCGTACATCATTATCTACGCTCTTAAAACAAGTAAGTCTGGCTGTGATTACATTGAGGCCATTAAGCCATATTCCGCCACCAAAGGATCGATGCCATTTGTTTGACTTCTCTCCATCCAACCAAACTCTTCCATAGTCAAAGCCTCCCAGAATACCATAAGTCATTGGAATTATGCTTTCGCGTATTTCTCCTATATTCCATCTTAGATCACTACTTTGAAAAAAGGATTGCTTTCCTAAAAAGCGTTCGTTTCTAAAACCTCTTAAATCATAGTCCCCGCCTAATGTAGCCCCTTGATAGAATTCAAAGTTATTGTTTAAAACCGCTTTTCCTTTTATTAGCGTTGCCAAAACAAGTTTTCCTGCGGTGTCAATTTTGTGGTTGAAATTAAGTTTTGATTCTATAGTTGGGAAATTGCGTTTGATATCACTGAGATTCATTTTCCAACTTCCGGCTATTGAGAATCCCATCCCAATGGTTGGTAATGAAGGGTTGTCATAATTTTCATAACTGTATTTTAAGCCGGCTCCTGCAAATTGTTGACTTTCAAAAACTTTCGGGTTTACGGTATTTGATATCGTTATGAAACGATCTGTTGTCCTTTCAATTTCAATGTTTTCAAAAACGGATTTAACAGTCCATGTACTTCCATTTAGGCCTGTTTTCTTTATTTGTGGAACCGCCTTGATGATTCTGAGACGAACTCGGTTATAATTCATTCCTTCAATATCATCATCACTTAAGGTTTCATTTCCATATCCAAAATAATTAATCACAAAACTGGGGTTGGTAAATTGTGTTTCTAAATCAAAATCCCATGCACCGATAAGTTTTGGGACCGATAAATTATATAGCAATTCAAAACCGTCTGTAGCAAAATAGTAATTCGCGTTAATGGTATGTTTACGGGTATACGGATTTTGTTTGAAATGGTTAATGGCGTAATTTGCAGTGATGCCTATTTTTATGCCATCATCTGGATTAAAGCCTATTATTGGAAAACCTGAAAAGGCATTGTATTTTGGTCTTTTGTAATCATAAAGATTAGTTTCATAATTATCGCTCAATTGTTTTTGAGTTTTCGAATCTATATCGAAGGTGTTTTTCTTTGACTCAAAATCCAGGATTTTAACTTTTCCCCCGTTTTTAACCCTATAAATATCATTGTTTTGACCACCAATCAGTTTAATATTTATATTTGATTTATAACTACCTGTCACTTCAAATTCGTCATCGTCATCCAGACCATAAATCCATATGTTTTTAGTGTTCGAATCATTATAACTAATGGTATGGATTAATTCTTCTCCGTCTTTTTTAAGTCTATAAACAGTAATTTCAAGGTTATTCTTTGAACTGTGATTGATAATAAATTTATCTTTTTTGTTGGTGCCGACAATCAAAACGGTTTTTTGTAAAACTTTGCTATAATCAGAAGCATAATCAACCAACTTTGCCCTTCTGGCTTTCAGGTTTTCTTTGATTTCTGTAATAGTTTCGTCTTGAACTTCTTTGGGTAAATTAGTAAAAGCTCTGTCAATAGATTCATCCGAGAGGTTTTCTTGAATGTATCGCGCTTCCTTAATCCATTCTTTTTCTTTTGCGGTTTTTAAAAAAGCCAAGTCTAAAGGATATGCTTCTCTATTAAACCACTTGACATTTCTTATATCTTTTTTGAAGCTTTGCATATGCCGTAAACCAGGAATGTACATTAAAACAGAGAGTAAAGCACCATCGTATTTTGAAAATGCCTGGTCTCGATCTCTGGGAATCGGTTTGTAAATGACGTTACCTTCTTCTTTATACTCGCCCCAACGCCATTGATCGTAATGTCTATCCCAATCGCCTATTAGCATGTCAAATAGGCGCGCTTTTATGTATTCATTTTCATCAATACTATATTCTTCATCTTTAATCAGGTCTTCCAGCACTTTTTCGGTGCTTTTTATGTCGCTTGAATATCCAAAGCTTTTCAGGTTTATTTGACCGTCAGAGGGTCTTTCCTCTACTAAGTATAATTCATCTCCAAAATTGGTGTTGAATTGTTCTAAGCTATGTTGTTTAGGGATGTAATATACTTTCGGATTGGTATGGGACACGCCTATTTCATGTGATAAGGCACCAACGGCCAACGACGTATATGGATGGGCTGTAGTATAAAAATCATATAAAAAGTCTTCGGCAAAAGTGTTTTTAAACTCATTTTCTACATATTGGTCTTTAAATGCTACACTTTGTAAAAATCGGGATACACTTTTTTTGAGCGCACGCATAACATATTCCTTACCGTCTTTGTCAGCAAGGCGCAATGATTTTGTCTGATGACCTCCTCCCGCTTTAAGAGGTTTTAATCCTCCAAACAGTGTGTCGAGCATTGCGGTTTTGGCTTCTATTTGGGTGCCATAATATTTCCGGTAATGTTTTCCAAAAAACAAATTGTGTGCCTTGCTTTTATTAATCATGTCAGGGGTATAAATAGAGGATATGGTTGTTAAAGGGAATTTATTCGGATACTTTAAGTGTACTTCTTTTTTTGGAAATATGATGATTTGCTCATAAACGGGCTTGTTTTCCTGACCAAAAAAGGAAACGATCGTCTTTCCGTTACGATACACCTTCAAAGAAGCAAAACCATTTCTGCCATAAGAAAAATCATTTGGGTAAATGGCTCTGGCCGCTTCAGACTTAGAGCCTGCTCCGCTGATTATTTGTTTTATGTTTTCATGGGCAATGTATTGTAAATTGTGGTCATGTCCTGAAACCACAACAACATTGTCGTGTCCTTTTAGAAGTGTTTTCATTCTTGTGGCGAAAGCCGCATATTGCTTGTTTTGAATGTCTTGAGGACTTATGCCTGATGTTTTACGGATAAAGTTAATCAAAGAACCGATTATTGGAAGAGGGATTTTATTCCCTAACGGAAAAAGCTGCTTCTTTAATGAAAATTGACCACCGTGGCTGCCGTTACTCATTAATGGGTGGTGCAATGCGAGTATTATGGTTTTATCAGCGTTATTATTTAATATACTTTCCAGTTCTTCAAAAAATGCTTTGCGAGATTTAATGTCGCAATCATCATTCATTATTGGAGTCTTGTTCCAATCTTCCAAGAACCATTGACTATCAATGGTAATAAGCGTTGTGAAATCATTGATTTTCACGTCATCAATAGCACAAGCATTTCTTGGTGAAAACGATTTTTTGTCATTCAAATAATCAGTCACGAATTCTTCCTGTCGTTCCAAACCATTTATCCCATTGTACCAATCATGATTTCCAGGGATAAAAACGGTTTTTCCCTTAAACTCTTTCGAAATTGCTAACTGATTTAATAGTTTGGTTTTAGCCAAATCATAACCAGACTTGTCTTCTTTGTTAGGCATTCCTTTAGGATAAATATTATCTCCTAAAAATATAAGGGTTGCATTTTTGTCAGATTTCAGTAACTCATCATGAAGTTGATTTAGCGTTTTTTTTGATTTACTTTCATTGCTATTACCAGCGTCACCAATTAAAAAAAAAGTATGGGCAACTTTTGATGTGTCGATAACATTTACAGTCATTCCATTCATAGCTTTACTCCCATATTGTGCATGATAAGTTGCACAAGATTGGAGTAGGAACATATATAATACTAGGTAAGCTGGTATTTTAATTTTAATAAAATGATTATCCGAAAACAATTTCATAATTTAGTGTTTTAAATTTTTTTTATGGATCTGATAGAACAAGCCCAAAATTTTGTGTTGAAATTACTTAAAGATAGGCTTTCTATTTCATTTAGCTATCATAATGTCAGCCACACAGTGTCTGTCGTAAATGCTGTTGAATATCTTTGTGACAAGGAAAAGGTAAGCCAGTTTGATAAGGAAAAGGTGTTAATTGCAGCATGGTTTCATGATACTGGATACATCAACGGCTGCGAGAATCACGAACTGGCCAGTGTCACTATTGTTTCAGATTTTCTCAAAAGAAAAGATCAGTCTGTTGAATATATTGATGAAGTTTCTAGTTTAATAAAAGCCACAACATTCGATTATGTGCCAAATACAATTCTAGAAAAAATTATAAGAGATGCCGACTATTCCCATTTTGCTAATCCTGATTACTCAAGTGTTTGTGAACTTTTAAGAATTGAGTGGGAAAACACAAACAAAAAATTCTATAATGATTTAGAGTGGGCTAATGAGAATTATAGAATGCTTCAGAACCACCATAAATATTACACTGATTTCGCAATTGATAATTGGAATCCATTAAAAGAAAAAAATATAGAATTGGTCAGAAATAAAATTAAAACTATGGAAGAACAAATGGACGAAATGCCTAAAACAATAAAAGAAAAAAAGAAGAAAAGGAAAAGTCAAAAGCCAGACAGAGGTATTGATACCTTGTTCAGGATTACTTTAAGAAATCATATTCAATTAAGTAGTATTGCTGATAGTAAGGCCAATATACTCCTGTCCGTAAATGCAATTATAGTCTCTATCGCATTGTCCTCAATAATTCCTAAATTAGATAATGTAAATAATGCATATTTGGTAATGCCGACGTTTATTTTGTTAATGTTTAGTGTGACTTCTATAATTTTTGCCATACTTTCAACGCGACCCAAAGTGACAAGTGGTGTTTTTACTCGGCAAGATATTGAGGATAGAAAAGTAAATTTGTTGTTTTTTGGTAATTTCTATAAAATGCCTTTAGAAGAATATGAGTGGGCTATAAATGAAATGATGAAGGACAATGAATACTTATATAATTCATTGATTAAAGATTTGTATTTTCTAGGGTTAGTACTCGAAAAAAAATACAGATTGCTAAGAATTACTTATAATATTTTTATGGTTGGAATCATTATTTCTGTAGTAGCGTTTGTATTTGCGTTCTATTCAGTCCAAGTTTAATATAATTCCCTTAACAATTCTGGATATGTATATTTTTCATTTGAGGAATCAGTGTTGACTACTTTTATTCGCAAAGCTTTTAAACCTGAAACACCCTGTAATTCTTCAATGTCAAATTGTTCTATTGTAGGTTCGAGTATTTTTTTGAATTGTAAGAATTTAATATACTTCAAATATTCTACTTCCTCGTAGCTGTGAGAGTATACAATAGTTATTTTCTCTTTTTGAGTTATTCTTTCTTGGCTATCTTTAATATTCGCTTTGTCAATGCGTTTTTTTACAACCTCATAACGAGCGTTGTACGTTCCGTCTACATCAAAACGTTTTTCATCCATTCTAAATCGGATCGAAATAGCTGAACTAAAAACTAAGATTAATGAAGTTACATCTAGCGCATATGGTAAAATTGATTTTAGCCTATGATGCTCTAACTCCATTTTGCATAAAGTTTGCAATTGCCATAATCTTAAGTTATTAAGGTACATTAAATCGAAAGGTTGGTTAGGGGTTATTGCTGCACCAATATATAAGTTGTGCTCTACACCATCCGTTTTGAAGCGTTCAAAATAATGAGGAAAAATCTTTTGTGCTTCTATTTGCTCCTCGTCTAAAATCAAGGCCATTTTTTTATTGCTAATAGACATAGCATTATCAAACTTTTTTCTGGAGTAGTAAAAAAGTCCCGTTTTGGAGTCTAATTTTTCAAAATAATTACTAATTAAAAATTGACAGTCGCTGTCTGCTGTAGTATTTTTCAAAATGGGATGTATCTCTTTTTGAATATAGCTTTGTATTTGTTGTTCCGTATCTGCTTTTAATTCAAGTTGTAATTCTTTGAAATAGCTTTGAATTTCAAATTTACGTTGCTCCAATAAAGAGAGGGGATTATTAGATTTTAAACTTTCAAAAATAGTCAGCAACGTTTGTAATTGATTTTTAAGATCTTCTTTAACAGCAGTATTCCTATGCTGTGAAGATCCTTGAATATCTATTTGACCATACAATGGATAAACTTCTTTAAAGGCAATTTCTTTAAAAACATAGTCTTTATTCGGGCTGTTAGTTTGGTAGTATTTTTCGGCTTCGTTCTTGAACTTCCAATACACACTTGGATGGATAGCGGTATATTCTCTTTGAATTACAGCTTCTACTTGGTTTTGTAAATCTAAATTATAACGTTCTAAAGAATCTATTACGTAGGGCAATAAAAGGTCTAGATTGTTTGCATTTATACTATTGAGCTCTCTTGCTTTTGAAGACACCAGTTCTATAACACCAAGCAATTTGTTGTTCTTTAGCACAGGGGCAAGAATACAACTTTTAATGTTTTGGTTCAGCAAATGTTTGCCTAGGGCCTCATTTCCTTTGATGGTAGAGAATTTTTCGATATTTGAAATAGTGAACGGTTTCTTGTCTTCCAAAAGGGTACTTAGAGAACATCCAAAAAAGGCTTTTTCGCAATCGACAGTTTCATCTTGACCAGAAAGGATATAACTTGATAATTCATTATTATTGAAAGGTGGTTTTGTAAATTTGTTCTGTTCATCGTTGTACATGATGAGCCCTACTTTTAAGTCGGCAATTTTAAAAATTGACCTGAAAATAATTTCAAAACTTTGACGGTTATTTATTTCGTTATCTGCTTTTAACAAGCTGCTCTTTAAATTAGAAATGGCACTTTCTGTAGTGGCATCAAACAGACTTGCAATTCCAAATCCTTGTAAGGACCAGCTCTCGATAGGAAATTTTTCTTTCCATAACGAAATGTCATCATAATTATCCATTAATAGATCAATATCTTCAGTGGTTAATGATATTGCTTTTTCGGTAGGGATTATTTCTATAAAATCGGCATTATAAAGAATTCGGTAATGCTTTAATATGCCGTTTGCATCTGGAATGTCATAAAATAGTGGCTTGTTAATTTCAAAATTCTGTTTGTAGTAGCCATTTAAAATGAGTATACAACTCAAAATATAAAATTGATTTTGATCAAAATCCCTTATTGTCATATCAAAATCCCCACCAGCCTCTTTTAATATTTTGGAAAATCTTTCAGAGTAATTAAAAGTCAAGTTTTGAAAGGGAATGGTAACGGCCTTTATTTCATTTTTTGTCAATGCCGTTGGAAATAAGTCGGCCAATATGTATTTAATAAGGGTTTTATTCTTCTCTATAATGGATAGGTCTTCTATACCAGTTCTGAATTCTGGAAAGCGCTCAATTTCCTTTAACAGTGCTTTCGCATAATTAGATCTGTAATCAATATCAGATAAAGCAATTTCTTCTAAAGACTCAATCAATTTATGAAAAGAGATTTGGGTTTTAAATGGGCTTTCTTCGAATAGATTAATGTTTGTCATAGGAATTTATTGAGTTACAAATTTAATAATAAACTCAATTTATATACCGACATATCAGATATAATATTGAAATAAAAAAAAATCTATAACTAGTATCAGTAATTAGATATTAAAAATTTGAGGAAAAATTTGTAAGAAAAACTATTTGAGCAACTCATCATTTAGGTTCGTTTATTTTTTATTTCAGATCTGGTTTAAAAGAAAAAACAGTAGTATCTCTTTCGATTTACCTGAGGTTGGCAACGAACTGGGTTTGTTAATCAATTGAGGCTGATAAACGAAAACTTTTTAATGATCTTTTTTATCGATCTAATTTTTTAAGGGTCGGATTAATAAACCGACTATGCTGCGTGCGTCTTTTTGTGAATAAAATCTTTCAAAGTTTCATTTATTTCTTTACGCTCCGCCGTAAGGAAGGTGGTGCGCCCTTTTACGTCATTTGTTAATTCTAAATCACAATGCGTACATTTAAATTCCTTAATGTGATTTGTAATAGTTCTCGTGGTGATAATTTTATGTCCAAAAAGCAGGCAAATAAAATTTTTGCAAATAAAATTTTCTTCGATGTCGATAGTGTTCATAATAGGGTAGATTTGGGGTCGATGAAAGTATGAAATAAACGTCAAAACAAGCAATTTAATCGACTAAAAGCACTTTTTAACTTTAAAAGCACAATAAAACTTACAAAATAAAGAAGCGATGAACCAGATTTTTTTTGTTAATGTAACGTTTAATTATCAGGGAAATAAAAAATCCCCAATTACAAATTGTGATTGGGGATTGAGTATAATGACCGGTGTAACTCTGGTTACGATTTCTCTTCTTTGTTAAAGTAGACTAAATAATAGTACATTTGTTTTTCCTCATCCCATCCTTTTTCCACAAATTTTTCTGCGCTTTCGGGATTGATAAAGTCCATTTTTATTTGAATGTGTGTATCGAGATTAATGATGTTTTTGATTGATTTTCGGGCATCGGTAACAGCTGCATTTGCTATTGGGAATGAGGTTACGTCCTCAATACTGTATTTTTCGCCTTTGTCAACTTTATAATTCTTGAATTCTGGAATTAAGTCCGGGTTGTCTAAAACTTCATTTAAGAAATTGGTTTCTTCGAATTGGTCATTTTTTGCAAAATAGTTCACGGAGCGGTTCATAAACATCACTTCTTCCTTTTTGTCTTCCGCCGGAAAAACAACGTCTTTAGCAAAACTCTGACAGAATTTCAAATATTTCTTTGTGATAAAGTTTTCATCTTCAAACGCATCGACCGACAGGAAATGCTCTAACCAATAACGTGCATCATATCGGTTACTGTCAACAGTTAGGATTTTATAGCCCTCTTCTTTTTTGTAATTGAAAATGAGACATCCTTTATCTAATTTGCTTAGATTTATTCCTTGTTGCAATATCATTTCCAAATGTGTTCCCTTTTCTTCAAACTGTAAAAAGTCGGCTTGTAGTTCACTTTTAAAAATGCCAATGGCATCCACAACGTTGTTGTCGATATTCACATTGGTCAAGTAAGTTACGTAAACCTCTCCATTCTTGATGTGCGGATGGTTTGACTGCTCATATAAATGTTGGGTTATTTTTTTTGACCCTTCATGCAAGTTTACTGGATTCTCAAAAATCTCAGTGGCAAATTTATACATATCATTATAATCCAAATCTACTTCATGAGCAAACTGAAAATAGTTTTCCTCCTTTTCCCTAAAGGGTTTTAAGAAAAACTCTTTAATAAGTGGCACGATCTCATCCTGAAGACTAAAAGGCTGTTCTGACAAAAAAATAGTTTCATTCCGACTTTTGTTTCCCACTCGGTGAATAGAAAGAGTCTCTATGTGCGTGTTAAAAAGGTTGATCATTTTTTTAGGGTTGTATTAGATGGGAGAGCCAAGATAAAGGACATTGCTGAGGTCTTCGATCTTGGCTCTTGATTCGTAGTTTTTACTATTATTAGTTCCAATTCTCCTCAAATCCAAAGTCCTCAAAGCTGTCGTCTCCCTCAAACATATCAAGGTCCTCTTCATCTAAACGGTCTTCATAGTCATTAGCGAAATCATCGGCATTTTCAGCTTCAAAGTTTTTTTCCTCAGACTCGTCCGGCATTTCTCCGTGCGAGAATAAAGTTTCCGGATAGGTATTGCCCGGAATTTGTTCTTCTACGGCAGCAAGCTCAACAAGGAATGTCCACATATTTATAAAGTCATAAACATAAAGTATTTTTGTGTTCTTTTCATCTAAAAGATCTGAGAGTTGATAATCGCTCATTATCTTTTGCTCACCAAGAACGTCTCCGGTATCAAATAAGGAGATTTCATCCTCTTGATTCCAAGTTTCGTCGCAAGTATAGAATGAAGCCACTTCCATACCATCAAAACCAAAGGAATTGAAGATGGCGTTGTGTAAATCCTCTAGAGTATCATCAGCAAGTATTGCTATGTCTCTGAATATATCTTCCTCTGCATCTAATATTACCCTGAATTTGTAAACCATAATCTTTGTTTTTATTGAATGGTCAAAGGTAAAATTTAATTTTAGATTTAAGTTTTCTGAAAGATTATTTGTTGATAAGATTTTTGCTTATTATTCATCAAATTTTATTTGTAAACATCTGGATGAGAAACAAAGAAATAACGCAAGCTTTAGTTCTGTACTTCGATTACAATTGCGATTACAATAATTTCCATAGATTTAAGTCATTGGTTTTGAATTGATTTATGAATTATTTTTCGAAATTTGTGGTATTTTGCGTGGTTTGGATAATACCTGTTAGGGGTGATATTGTTGAAAATTAGTGCTACAAGAAGAAGAATCATTACGCCGCTTAGTACGGGCATAGCTACATACCAATAGCCTAGATTTTTTATCTCTACAGAGCCGGTTACTGCTATCAAAGCGGTGGCTCCTCCTGGGGGGTGTAGTGTTTTTGTCAATTGCATTAAAACGATGGAAATTGAAACGGATAATGCGGCAGTTAGCCAAAATATGTCAGGTACAAATTTAGCGATGGTTACACCCACAATTGCCGATATGAGATGACCTCCAACCAAATTTCGAGGTTGGGCCAAAGGGCTTTGAATTACTCCATATAGTAGGACGCTTGATGCACCGAAGGAGCCTATGAGATAGACCACATCAGAATGGGGCAGCGTTTTAGATTGCATATATGAAATAATTCCAATTCCTATAAATGAGCCCAAAAAAGCCCAAAAATGCTCTTTAAAATCGACCAAGGTTTCTTTGTAAAGGACGTAGCGGGTTTTGCGGTAACTTTTTTTTATTTTTTGAAGGGGCATAGGGTAGTTGTTTTGATGTAATGTAAATGATGCAATGGATTTATTTTTCGTAAAATTCTATAGGCAAATCATCCGGGTCAGAAATAAAGAAAAAACGCTTGTCTGTAAATTGATCTATTCTGATTGTTTCTGATGGGATGTTATTTGTGATTAAAAAGTCACGCGTTTGCTCGATATCATTCACTTCAAAGGCCAAATGTCGCAATCCGCAAGCTTCCGGACGGGAAGGTCTTTTAGGCGGACTGGGAAAAGAAAAAAGTTCCACAACATAATTCCCGTTTAATGCTAAATCTAATTTATAGGATTTACGCTCTTCACGATGGATTTCCTGCATAATTTCTAACCCGAGTATTTTAGTGTAAAAATGTTTTGATTTGGTATAATCCGAACAAATAACGGCAATGTGATGTATTTTGTTTAGTTGGAGCATTTTATTGTAAGTAAATCATGGTGGGTAAGTTTGCTTTGGGGTCTTCCGCTAAAGCCTGCGCATGTAATTTGTTGACGAGCACTTTTATTTTCTCTGCTGAGTCGATTTTGAAAAGAAAGAAAACTTCGGTGATATTATCAGTGTTTTGTCAAATGTATTCTAAATACATTCCTTGCGAAGCATGAAACTCTTTGTCTTTTTTTAATATATCGGTAATGACATTCAGGGGGACGTTATTCAGTTTAGCTAATAAGTGCGGCATGATTTATTGGTTCAGCTTCCTGATTACTTTTGCGGGATTTCCCACTGCGAGTGAATTGTCAGGAATATTTTTGGTGACAACGGAACCAGCGCCAATCACACATCCTTTACCAATTGTGATTCCGGGACAAATCACGGAGTTTCCACCTATCCAGCAATCGTCTCCTATTGTTATGGGTAAGGCATGCTCAACTGTCTTTCTTAATTCCGCTTCCAGCGGGTGAGTGGCCGTGTACAATTGAACGCCAGGGGCAAATAGCACATTGGAACCAATAGTCACTTTCGCGCAGTCCAAAATAACGCAGTTTACATTAAAGTAAACATTCTCGCCGCAACTGATGTTATAACCATAATCACAGAAAAACGGTGGTTCTATATAAAGATTCGCTCCCATATTCGGGATTAATTCCTGGATTATTTCTCGTGCTTTTTTAGTAACCCTGTATTCTGTCACATTTAGGCGATGCAGCAAGTTTTTTGCCCTCCTTCTGTCTTTTATCAAAACTGGATCACCGGGAAGATAGTATTCTCCGTCGATCATTTTTTCTTTTTCGGTTTTCATATACTTTGCGTTGTTTATGGTAAATATATGAGAAAATAAAAAGTATAGCAACCTATTCTTAAAGAACTAAAACTCGGTCAGTACTTTTTCTGTTTTGATAAGTTTTTAATTTAATAATGACCCCCACTTAATTGTTTGAATTTTTTAATGGCAAACATTTTGGCTGGGTCTTTTTAGACTTTCAATTGTCTGATTGTTTGGCCTTGTAAATGATCGAAAACATCAAAATATAATAGCTAAATTACATCTGCAAAGTTGCAATATTAATAGGTGTTTTAAACATTTAAATTAACTGGTATTGACTATCTTTAGGAACCAATTGCCGGAGATGATTTAGAAGTTGCGGTAAAAAAAAACACGGCATTGATCCCAAAAAAAGAATTGTTTAAAATTGACTTTGAGGAGATCAATAGAGCGGTTTCTACCTTTTTAGAAATAAAAATATAATAAGGATCTACTGTTGAAATAGACTAGCACTTAAGAGTCATTACAGGTAAAGAAATTGAATGTTTTATAGCAAAAATAAGCTTGCACATATCGGTGTTTTGATAACAAAAACCCTCTTGTAAAGAATACTTTGGAATTTTCGAAGCAAGATTTGACGGCTAATAATCTTGCCGTATAAGTATCAAAACATCATCTTGTTGAATGTGATAAAGGATAATATAATTAATAGTAATTTGCTTTTAGAAGTCTTTTTGCCCACGAAAAGGGTTGGTAATATTGTATTTATTCAGCAAAAACTAGCTGGTTTTAAAAACTACAAAGGATGATTTCTAACATCAAGAAGTTATTTATGTAAATAACCTTAATTAATTGGTTATCATATTTTTAAATATTAAGTATAGATTTTTTCTATATTAATTTCATGGCTTTAAGAACCGCTTTCTGATCCCTATCAATATAAAGATAAAGACAGAATAGCCGATAAAAAAGGTAGGGATGTATTCCAGACAATCTATCGCTAGCATTAGCGCAATTAGTAATAATTGAAAACCCAGTCCATACAAGGAAACGAAAGTCATAAACCAATTTGGAAATGTTCTTAGCTTGTAGGCGTCACTGTCAAATACATGAATTATTTTATCGAAACCTCCATAAACGATCGTGTAAATTAGGTGTAAAATCGCTACTGATTTTTGACTTTCACCAGGCAATGCCTTAGGTGTTTTATCCTCGAAAATTTTACTCGTTTTATCGCCTCCGACTGATCTGTTCCTTAAAATAACGTAGTAGTAATTGTATAATGTCCCTTGTAATTGGATACAGAAAAAGGCAATTAATGTAATCCAAAAAGGAGTTTTTGAAACATAACAAATGGTAGATAGAAACAAAAAGTTTAGTATAATGTCAAAGACGCTATCTAGGTATCTTCCTGTGTAAGAAGGAGTGTTTTTTAGTCTTGCAAGTTCACCGTCGGCGGCGTCAATAATTGATTTGAGAATGATGAAAAGGCCAGCTAGGTAGTACTGACTTTCTAAGATAAAATATATAGCAGTTAGTCCGCAAACACCAAATAGCAAGGTGACATGAATGGGTGTAAATCGGGTGTTTTTTAAACGATTTGCAATTATGTTTCCAGGCGTTCTTCCGTAATCTGATAGATCGAAAAACTTATCCTGAGGAGCAAGTTTAGACATTTTTGTTTATGATGAACAAAGAAGTGTGACAATATAGTCAGGTGGCAAAGATACTCTTAATATTAATTAGTATTTGAATAAACGATAGTTTAGTTTTTGTTAATAAAAAACAAACTAAATTAAATTTTAGTTTTATTTTTTGAGGTGACTCAAATAGATTACGGACCCTTAGTTTAATATCATTTATATCTTACAAAATCGCAGCAGGAAAAAAGAGAAAAACAGCAAAACAGCAAATATATTAATGCATATGCGGTAACTATAGTTCTTTAAATTGAGTACAAATGGAAGTTTACTGCACGATAGCTTAAATTTAATTTCATGCACTTCAAAAAACAGCAGGTTGGGCGCAACGATTTAATTGTTTAAGGATTCACAAGTGATTACCCTATTAATTGCATTATGTAGAAAACGATTAATTTCGGTTTGACAGCTCTTAATTTGTTTCA
>JBLIHD010000006.1:0-15515 GCA_047636335.1 Flavobacterium sp. | reverse complement strand
TCGCTCTATCTCTTAGCATTGCAAAATCAGGTAACAAACCAGTCCACCAGAACACTAATGACACTGACAAGTATGTAGAAATTGCAAATACATCCCAAAGTAGAGGTGAATTAAAATTCACCCATAGAGATCCGAATTGATTTGGTATAGGAAGTACCCAATACGCAAGCCACGGACGTCCCATGTGAATAATCGGGAATAAACCAGCTTGAATAACCGAGAAAATCGTCATAGCTTCTGCAGACCGGTTAATCGCCATTCTCCATCGTTGACGGAACAACAACAACACCGCCGAAATCAAAGTACCCGCATGACCAATACCAACCCACCAAACGAAGTTTGTGATATCCCATGCCCAACCAACTGTTTTATTTAATCCCCATGTTCCAATTCCTGTAGATACAGTGTATATAATACAGCTTACTCCCCAAAGGAAAGCAGCTAGCGCGATTGAAAATACAATCCACCAATGTTTGTTTGCTTTACCTTCTACAGGTGCAGCTACATCTACTGTTACGTCGTGATAAGTTTTATCACCTATAACTAAAGGTTTTCTAATGGTTGCTTCGTAGTGAGACGACATAATCCTTTATCTTGTTTCTTATTAATAATTTTTTGTACTAGGTATTTCTAACTTTTACGTGATAAATCACATTAGGTTTTGTTCCAACGTGTTCTAAAAGATGATACATTCTGTCATCTTCAGCTAATTTGGTTACTTCCGATTCTTTATCATTCACATCTCCAAATTTCATTGCTCCGTTAGAACAAGCATTTGAACATGCCGTTTGAAACTCTCCATCAACAACAACTCTTCCTTCTCTTTTTGCATTTAAAATAGTCGCCTGTGTCATTTGTATACACATAGAACATTTTTCCATAACTCCACGAGAACGAACGTTAACATCTGGATTTAAAACCATACGTCCTAAATCATCATTCATATGATAATCGAATTCACTGTTTTTATTGTACAAAAACCAGTTAAAGCGACGTACTTTATAAGGACAGTTGTTCGCACAATAACGAGTACCAACACATCTATTATAAGCCATATGATTTTGACCTTGACGGCTATGAGAAGTCGCAGCAACCGGACAAACTGTCTCACATGGGGCGTGATTACAGTGCTGACACATTACAGGCTGAAAAGAAACTTGAGGATTATCTCCTGCTATTTCCATTTCACTAAATGTAGATAACGAGTCCGACAAACCAGCTATATTTTCTTTTCTTTCATTATCCCCTTCAAACGTATCTTCGGAAGAGTAATATCTATCGATACGCAACCAGTGCATATCACGACTTCTTCTAATTTCTTCTTTACCTACTACAGGAACATTATTTTCAGCATGACAAGCAATTACGCAAGCACCACAACCGGTACAAGCATTTAAGTCAATAGACAGATTAAAATGATGTCCTATTGAACGATCAAATGAATCCCATAAATCTACTGAAGTAGCTTTTACTTCTTCATGGTTCAAAGATACCATTGGAACTTCGTTCCACACTTCAGCATCTTTAGTATTGAAAATCTCCAGGGTAGTTTCTTTGATAATATCACCTCTACCCATCAATGTTTTTTGACCTTGAACACAAGCAAACTCATGATCTCCGTCCGCCTTAACAAATGTCACCTCTTGTACATCATTAAAACCTTTATATAAAGGATAGGCGTTTAAACCTACCTGCATTTCTTCTTTTAAAGCCGCTTTACGACCATAACCTAAAGCTAAACCAATTGTACCAACAGCTTGCCCTGGCTGAACAATAACTGGAACATTTTCTAATTTCACACCACCAGTAGTAGTAATAGTAGCATAGCTTCCATTCAAACCACCATTAGCAACGATTTCATTAGACAATCCTAACTTTTTAGCATCAGCATTCGCAACGGTCACATAGTTATCCCAAGACACTCTAGTTATAGGGTCCGGAAACTCTTGTAACCAAGGGTTGTTAGCTTGTTGCCCATCACCCATTCCTGTTTTGGTATACAAAACTAATTCAAAACCAGCAGCAGCTTTTGATCGCGATAAGGCATCTGCAGCAGAACTGAAGTCGGCAGACATAGCAGCTAGGGGCTGTGAAACGCCAACATTAACACCATCATGAACTATCTTATTCCAAGTAGCCCCGGTAATAAACGCCGCTGAACTTGCTTTTAAATAACCATAATAATCACCAGACATTCCATTCAATGACATTAAAACATCTTGAAATTGTTTTGTGTCAAATAAAGGACGAATTGTTGGTTGGGTTAAACTATAAGTGCCTTTAGTAAGACTTAAATCACCCCACGCTTCTAAATAATGAGGAACTGGCGCAGCGATAGTACTTACTAAAGCCGTTTCATCTTCCTTTAAAGTTAAAGAAACAGAAGTTTTAACTTTTTTAAGCCCATCAACAAACGTTGCTGAATCAGCTAAAGTATAAACCGGATTAACACCACTCATTATCAAAGTATGCACGCTTCCGGCCTTCATCTCTTTAATTAACTGTGCGACTTTTTCGTTTGAACCTTTTCTAATTTGTCTTGAGCCAGAAGTAGCGAAAGATTCACTAGCTATAAATTGATTGATGGCCAAAACTAATAATTGAGCATTTTTATCTTGAATACCAGAAACTAATAGTCCCTTCGATCCAGACGCTTTTAATTGTTGTGCAGCTTTTGTTACTTCCGATCTGAATTTAGCATCTAAATTTACAGGAGCAGTTGACCCAGTTACAACATTATATATTTGCACTAAAGCTTGCTTTTGATTTGCGGTTGACATTGCCAAACGCTTATCTGCAGCAGCACCAGACAAAGTCATATTCGCCTCTAACTGGATGTGACGTGACATTTTTCCATTTTTAGGAACTCTACCTTGTGTATATCCCGTGTCGTATCCACCACCTTGCCAATCTCCAAGAAAATCAGCTCCAACAGAAACAATAAGAGAAGCTTTAGAAAAGTCGTAGTCTACAAGCGCTCTTTCACCATATACAGTTTCAAAAGCATCTAAAGCCTCAGATGATGAAACCGCATCATAAACCACATGCTTCGCAGTTGGGTTTAAAGCAATAAACTCAGCTATCAACTTTTCAGTTGAAGGACTCGCCAAAGTATTCGTTAGTAAAACAACTTGACCTCCATTAGCTTTAGCATCTGCCAGACTTAATTTGATTCTCGCATCTACCGCTGACCATGTTGAAGTTTTACCTTCAGCTTTAGGTTGTTTTAAACGCATATTATCATATAACGATAATATGGAAGCGTGAATTCTGGCATTAGCAGAAAATTTCGCACCTGCGATAGTGTTGTTATCTATTTTAATAGGACGCCCTTCACGTGTTTTGATAAGTAGGTTTGCGAAATCAAAACCATCAAATACAGAGGTAGCATAATAATCTGCAACTCCCGGGATAATTTGTTCTGGTTGTAATACATAAGGTATAGACCTGTTCACAGGACCTTCGCATGCCGCAAGCGAAGCCGCCGCTGTACTGAATCCTACGTACTTTAAAAAATCACGACGTGATGTTGAAGAAGACGACAGTGCATCATTATTTCCTAAAAATTCTTCGGTAGGAATCGCTTCAGCAAATTCGTTATTTCTAAGCGCCTCAACAACAGAACCGTTTTCAAGTTCTTCAACACTTTTCCAGTATTTTTTGTTTGATGACATTGTATATAAATATTAAAATCTTAATAATTTGATTAATAGTGGCATTTTCCGCATTCCAAACCGCCCATTTGAGCAGCAGTCAACTTATCTACACCGTATTTTTTAGAAAGTTCATCATGAATTTTTGTATAATATTCATTGCCTTCCATTTTAACTTCAGTCTTTCTGTGACAATTAATACACCAACCCATTGTTAACGGAGCAAACTGTTTCTGAATTTCATATGTCTCAACCGGACCATGACAAGTCTGACATTCTATTCCAGCAACAGTAACGTGCTGAGAGTGATTAAAATAAACAAAATCCGGTAGATTGTGAATACGAACCCACTTAACAGGTTCTGTCTTTCCAGTGTACGACTGTGTAGCTTTATCCCAACCTACGGCAGTGTACAACTTTTGAATTTGCTCATCGTAAAAAGCTTTACTGTATTCAGGGGTAGCGGTAGATTCGGCAACCTCTGCAATGTTTTTATGACAATTCATACAAACATTTAAAGAAGGAATACCCGCATGTTTACTTACTCTAGCTGAAGAGTGACAATACTTACAATTAATTTCGTTATCACCGGCATGAATCCTGTGAGAATAATGAATTGGCTGAATCGGCTCGTAGTTTTGATCAACACCTATTTGCATTAAAAAGCCATAAACAAAATAAGCACCAGCTAACAATAAAAACACTGAAGTAACAAGAACCAAGAATTGATTTTTAGCAAAAGCTTTCCAAATAGGTGTGGTAGGAGCCGCTGGAGCAACTTCTATTCCATTTACTTTAGCCACTTTTCTCAAAACGTTATTCACCAAGAACAACATTACTACCAAAACCGTCATAACAAGAGCAAGAGCACCTAAAATTATGTTATTAGAAACACCGCCTTCTTGAGCTGCACCACCAGCAACAGCTGCACCGGCAACGGCAGCAGGAGCTTCCGCTTTTGGCTCTGAAGTATACGCGATAATATCATCAATATCTGCTTCTGACAATGCAGGAAAAGCAGTCATGACAGCTTTATTGTTTTCTTCATAAACTTTCACTGCTGCAGCATCTCCCGACTTTATCAAAGCAGAGCTATTATGAATCCACTTATAAAGCCACGGCATATCGTGCTTTGCAGCGATACCTCTTAACATAGGTCCCGTCGCCTTCGCATCTAGCTTGTGACACGCAGCGCAATTTGAGTTAAAAAGTTCTTTACCCTTTACTGGGTCACCACCTTGTGTGGCTACTGGAACTTCAGCTGCTGCTGCTACTGGAGTAGCAACTTGCGCAATTGAAGTTAAGGAAAAAGTCAGCATTAAAGCCAAACTGAAAAACATTTTCCTTGAGGTCGAATTATGGTTACCCACCTTTTTCATAACTTATAATGATTATCTACTAAAAATTGGCGCAGTTTTTTCTATAAACTCTTATAGAGAAACTACTCCGTTATTTTAAACTTCGACAAAAATACGACTTAAGAACTATTCACAAAAACCTAAAATAGTCTTAATTTCAATTTATATTTGTTCTAAATAGTAAATATATTTCACATTCGTTCATTAAGTACTATTTTTGCCTAAAAACCATTATGTTATGAGAATTTCACCAATACAGATAGCCCTTTTCTACTCCTTTGCGTTATGTATTATAGCCAGCAATTCTAAAGCGCAGGATCGCAAACTTAGTATCACCCAAGATCCAAAGTTTACACAATTGTTGAATGAAAAAAGAAAAATAAACGTCTCAATAGCTGTAAATGAGCGCTATAAAATTCAAGTATTTAGTGGAGACGCTGAAAAAGCCAAAAAGGTGCTGATTGATTGCAAGCAACTTTTTACGGACCTTGACGGAACGATCGTCTTCAACACCCCTAATTACAAAGTTTGGATAGGAAACTTCAGAACTAGAATAGAAGCGGAACGCAATCTTATTGAAATCAAGAAAAAATATGAAAATGCGCTTTTAATAAAACCGCAGGAATAATTTCACAGGAATTAAACTGTTAAAAAAGTTAAAGCGAAAAAGCCACTCCGTAATGAAGTGGCTTTTCCTTTCAAAATAATTCTTTTTAAATTAATTTCTGATAGCAAAAAAAAAGATATAATTGATGCAATAGCTGCTGCAAATTAAAAAAAAGATTCCCTGTTTTAACTTTTTTATTTGGTCTCTTGTTCTATCTAATAAACTGAACCCATTATCATTTGCTATTTGCTCAGTTAGTCCAAACACTGACAACCCTCCTAGTTTACTATAAATCTAAATTATAGTTAGTTTACTAACTGCTTTCGTAGTTAGTAAACCACTTTCAAAAGTATCATTTAGCATTTCTAATCCAGCATCAATAAAAGACATACAACTCAAATTTCTGCAGGAGCTGAACCCCACAGGAGCTCTAAATCCTAAAGCACCTGCTTAGAACAGCTGCTACTGTTATAAAATCTCCTACATCCTGTAATAATCCTCGACCCCAACCAACAATCGCCTCTAACACACCTATATTTTACGAAATATAAGTACCGTTTTCAGTAGTGCTGCTAACATCATCCAGGCCCATTCTTTAAATATTATTCACAACAACATTTCCATCGGCTGCAAAACCAACCATCGTACCATAATCATTAGTATGTACATTTCCAGAAGCAAAAACTTCATTTACCTTTCAATAACCTTTTGCTTTTGCTTGCTCCTTAGTTTTCAAATCAGCACATAGGTTAAGTATTGTTGTCAATTGCTCGCAGTCTAAATCATCAAGTGCCACTTCATCTGTGTCAATAAAATAAACAGGATTATCAACATTATAATTATATGGGCTATGACATCTTATCTTCTCCGCTAACAAGTCAAGTTCTTCCATCTATATACAAGATTGTGATCTCTAGCTCCGTAATCGCAAATGTTAAGCCCCCGCTAATCTTGGAACTCTTTTCCATTATACTTATGCTTCTAAATATAGTCAAAACAAAAAAAATCCCGATTGCTCGGGATTTTTAAATAAATATATTGAAAATTCTATTTCAATTTCTTTTTGATCGCAACCTCATGGTATGCTTCAATAACATCTCTTTCTTCGATATCATTGTAGCCTTTAATTTGAATACCACAATCGTATCCTTTGGCCACTTCTTTTACATCGTCTTTAAAACGTTTCAATGCTATAAGCTCACCAGCATGAACCACAACTCCTTCACGGATAATTCTAATTCTAGAATTTCTGGAGATTTTTCCGTCCATAACCATACAACCTGCGATTGAACCTACTTTCGAGATTTTAAATATCTCTCTAATTTCAGCAGTACCCAGAATTTCTTCTTTCATCTCAGGAGCTAGCATTCCTTCCATTGCATCTTTCAAGTCATCGATAGCTGCATAGATAATAGAATAATAACGGATATCTATTTCTTCTTTGTCTGCTAACTGTCTCGCATTTCCAGCAGGACGAACATTAAATCCGATAATGATGGCATCTGAAGCAGAAGCTAACATAACGTCAGTTTCAGTAATCGCTCCAACACCTTTATGTATTATGTTAATTTGAATTTCCTCAGTAGATAATTTAGAGAACGAATCAGACAATGCCTCAACAGAACCATCAACATCTCCTTTAAGGATAACGTTTAATTCTTTAAACTGACCTAATGCAATTCTACGTCCAATTTCATCTAAAGTAATATGACGTTGCGTACGAACTGACTGCTCACGCATTAATTGAGAACGTTTTGAGGCAATTGCTTTTGCTTCTTTTTCATCTTCAAAAATATTAAACTTATCACCTGCAGTTGCTGCTCCGTCTAAACCTAGAACAGATACCGGAGTCGAAGGTCCTGCTATGGTAACTATATTCCCTCTTTCATCATGCATCGCTTTGATTTTACCATGATGTTTTCCAGCTAACATATAATCTCCTACTTTTAACGTACCATGCTGAACAAGTATTGTAGAAACGTATCCTTTCCCTTTATCAAGGAAGGCTTCAACTACAGTTCCTTGAGCCGCTTTGTTTGGGTTAGCTTTTAAATCTAACACTTCCGCTTCTAATAGAACTTTTTCTAATAATTCTTTTACGCCAGTTCCTACTTTTGCAGAGATATCATGAGATTGGTATTTTCCACCCCAATCTTCAACAAGTAAATTCATACCTGCTAATTTCTCTTTAATTTTTTCAGGATTAGAATTCGGCTTATCAACTTTATTAATAGCAAATATAATTGGTACCCCTGCTGCCTGAGCATGGCTTATTGCTTCTTTTGTTTGTGGCATGATATCATCATCCGCAGCAATCACAATAATAGCAATATCCGTAACCTGAGCTCCACGTGCACGCATCGCGGTAAACGCTTCGTGACCTGGTGTATCCAGAAATGCAATTTTTTGACCGTTATCCAAAGTTACTCCATAAGCACCAATATGCTGTGTAATTCCTCCAGACTCACCTGCGATAACATTCTCTTTTCGCACATAATCCAGCAAAGAAGTTTTACCGTGATCGACGTGACCCATTACAGTTACGATAGGCGCTCTGAAAACTAAGTCTTCTTCTCTATCTTCGACAACTTCGACATTATCTTCAATATCGACAGTAATGAACTCCACTTCATAACCAAATTCATCGGCTACAATTGTCAATGTTTCTGCATCAAGACGCTGGTTCATGGTAACCATGATTCCAAGAGACATACATGTTCCAATAACTTTAGTAATTGGCACGTCCATCATAATGGCAATTTCACTAACGGTAACAAACTCGGTAACCTTAATGGTTTTACTTCCTTCGTCTAACGCTCTTTGCTCGTCATCAGATTTCTGACGGTGCGTGTCTCTTTTGTCTCTTCTGTATTTAGCCGCTTTTGATTTACCACCTTTTTTACCTTGAAGCTTCTCCAAAGTTTCACGAATTTGGTTTTTAACGTCCTCTTCCGTAGGCTCAACTTTAGCTACGATTGCAGGTCTGTTTCCTTTTACGAATCCAGGTCTTGCACTTCTATTGGCATTATAACCACCCCCACCAACATTTGGCGTAATTTTGTTAGGATTTGGCGCACCAGGAACCCCAGGAGGTCTTGGCGTACCAGGTTTTGGCGCAATTCTCTTGCGTTTATTTTTATTTGCATTACTCGCGGCACTTCCAGGTGCTCCCGGTTTATTTGGAGTAATTTTAGGCTCTTCTTTTTTCTTTTTCGGCTTGTTAAACTGAGACAAATCAATAGTCTGTCCAGTTAACTTGGTACCGGATAGTTTTTGATATTGAGTCGTTATGGCTTCCTCAGCAGTAGTCTCCTCTGTTTTAGGGACTGCTTTGGCTTCTGGAGTAGCATCTTTGGCCACTTCCTCAACAACCTCTGTTTTCTCAACCTTTTTAGGCGTTTTAATTCCAGCAACAGGTTTTGTTTCTTTTTTGTCTGAATCAACTTTATCCTGCACTGGTTCTTTAACTACCGCCTTTTCAACATTGGGAGTATCAGCCTTAGGCGTTTCGGCCTTGGGAGTAACGGTTTTAGGAGCTTCAGCTTTGGGGGTCTCAACTTGAGGACTCTCAGCCTTAGGAGCCTCAGTTTTTTCAACAGCTGATTTAGCCGCGGCCGCGGGAGTTTTCTTAGCAGCAAGATCTATCTTACCAACTTGTACAGGACCGGCTATAACGGCTCTCGCTTTTATAACTTCTTGTTGTTGTTTAAGGATCTCTTCGTCATGCTTACGCTTATCTTCAATTTCCTTTTCTCTCTCAACACGCAAAGCTTCCTTCTCTTTTCTCTTCTCTTCACCTACTTCTTTTGAAGCCTCTTTTTTACCTCTGTCACCTGCAAACTGACCGCACAAGACATTGTATACATCATCAGAAATTTTTGTGTTTGGATTCGCTTCAATAGCGATTCCTTTATCTTTTAGATAATCCACAGCTCTTTCCAAAGAAATATTCAATTCCCTTAAAACTTTGTTTATTCTAATAATTCTCTCTTCAGACATAAAACCTTTTTATTATTACCTTTTTTGTTGTGTTGTTAGAAGCATAGACTTAACTGTCAAATTCTTCCTTCAATATTCTCATTACATCTAGAATCGTTTCCTCTTCCAGGTCAGTTCGTCTCACTAAATCTTCTACATCTTGTTTTAAGATACTTTTTGCGGTATCCAATCCAATTTTAGCGAATTCTTCTATAACCCAGTCTTCAATTTCATCTGAAAACTCAGTTAATTCAACATCATCATCATCGGCAGTCGCGCCAGCAACATCTCCTTCACGAATAACGTCTAACTCATAACCAGTAAGCAATCCTGCCAATTTAATATTATGACCTCCTCTACCAATTGCTTTCGAAACTTCTTCAAGTTTCAAAAACACTTCAGCTCTTTTAGTCTCTTCATTAATTTTAATGGAAGATATTTTTGCAGGACTTAATGCTCTTGTTATATATAATTGTATGTTATCAGTATAATTAATAACATCTATATTTTCATTTCCTAATTCACGCACGATTCCGTGAATACGAGAGCCTTTCATTCCAACACAGGCTCCTACGGGATCAATCCTGTCATCATAAGAGTCTACAGCAACTTTCGCTTTCTCACCCGGTATTCTCACAACATTTTTTACCAAGATCAATCCGTCAAAAACTTCAGGAATTTCCTGTTCAAATAATTTTTCCAAAAACGTCTCCGACGTTCTGGACATTATAATTTGAGGTTTATTCCCTTTGAGCTCAACGCTTTCAATGATCCCACGGACATTATCCCCTTTACGGAAAAAGTCAGATGGTATTTGCTTTTCTTTGGGCAAAATGATTTCATTTCCCTCATCATCAACCAAAATAACCACTCTAGGTCTCACATGGTGAACTTCGGCAGTATAAATTTCGCCTATTAGATCTTTAAATTGTTTGTAAAGATTCGTGTTATCATGTTCGTGAATTTTGGAAATTAAATTCTGGCGCAAAGCCAAAATAGCTCTTCTTCCCAAGTCAATCAACTTCACTTCTTCAGAAACATCTTCACCAATTTCAAAATCTGGCTCGATTTTTCTAGCTTCTGTTAAAGTAATCTCTTCGTTTTCAAAATCTAGATCCTCATCAGCAACGATTACTCTTCTTCTCCAAATTTCCATATCTCCTTTGTCAGGGTTTATGATGATATCGAAATTATCGTCTGAACCGTATTTTTTTTTCAATGCATTCCTAAATACATCTTCCAAAATTGCCATAAGCGTTACACGATCAATAAGTTTATCATCTTTAAACTCCGAGAATGAATCGATTAATGCTAAGTTTTCCATGCGAATTCTTTAATTAAAATGTTACTGTAACAATTGCTTCTTTTATGTCTCCATAAGGTATCTCAAGGGTCTTCTGAACCGTTTCCTTACCTTTACCAATTTTTTTTGGCTCTCTTGCTTCCCACGACAAAATTACGAAATCATCATTAGCTTCCACTAATTCCGCCTCTATATTTTCTGTTTCCGTTTTAACAATCAATGTTCTACCTATATTTTTCTTGTATTGTCTGACATGTTTTAATGGCGAAGAAACCCCAGCTGAGGCCACTTCCAAAGAAAAATCTTGCTCTTCTCTGTCCAAATTGTTTTCGATTACACGACTCACATCAATGCAGTCTTGCAAAACTACGCCATTGTCATCATCTAAAGTTACAATAACTTTAAAAGCATCCGTTATAGTCAGGTCAATCAAAAAAAGCGATTGCTTTTCTGACAGCGCTTCTGTCAACAATAAATTTACTTTTTCTTTAAATGTCATATTTTTTATAAAAAGAGGGGACATTTAGTCCCCTCATTACTTAGATTTTAATAAATAACGGTGCAAATATAGTGTTTTTTTTATAAATTGAAATGATAGATTACTGTTAAAATATTTCTTATCTTTATTAGTGCATCAAAATAAAGGTTTTTCCCCTAATTAAACCCTTGAATTATGAAACGAATTCTAGTCCCAACCGATTTTTCAGCACATGCAGACAATGCCTTAAAAATAGCCGCCCAAATCGCCAATAAAACCGAAGCTGAAATATTTTTACTGCACATGCTGGAAATCCCAGCTCAAATTCACGACGCTATAACTGGGGCAACAGCTATACCCGAGGTAATGATATTCATAAAAAAAGCAAATGACAGCCTTCAAAAAATCAAGGAGAAAGATTTTTTGAATGGCACAAAAGTGACTGAATCACTGAAATTCGAAAGAGCTTCCGAAGGAATACTGTCGTTTAGCAAAAAAAACAAAATAGATTTAATTGTCATGGGTTCCCATGGCGTTTCTGGCATTGAAGAAGTACTCATCGGCTCCAATACTGAAAAAATAGTAAGATTATCTGATATCCCAGTGCTGGTTATTAAAAAGAATACCCCCGAATTCAAACCTACAAATTTTGTTTTCGCTTCAGATTTTTCAAAAGAAATAAAAAAACCATTTAAAAAAATGATCAAATTTGCCGCTATTTTTAATGCAAAACTAAATTTAGTGATGATCTGCACACCGAACAGCTTTAAACCAACGGCAATTTCAGAACAAATCATAAACGATTTCATGTCTGTTTTTAAAATTGAAAACTACAGCACCACTATTTACAATGATGTAAACATAGAAAATGGAATCCGTAACTTTTCTAATTCAATTGATGCGGATTTAGTTGGATTATGCACCCACGGCAGGACAGGTTTGGCACACTTTTTCACGGGAAGTATCAGTGAAGACTTAGTAAACCATGCAATAAAACCAATAATCACTTTTAAAATTTAATCCAGATTTCCCTGAAAAATCAAATTCATAAAAAATTTTCGATCGAACCCGCTATGTACAAAAATTCAATAAAAAAAAGCCTCTCAAAGAATTGAGAGGCTTTCTGTTGGTCTACAAGGACTCGAACCTTGAACGACTGTACCAAAAACAGTTGTGTTACCATTACACCATAGACCATCGTTACTGCTAAGCGAGTGCAAATTTATACTAAATTTTAGTTTGCGCAAACTTTTTTCGTCTTTTTATCAAAAATAAACTCAATAAAATCCCAGGTACTCAAACACCATTCTGAAAAATACTTAAAACCAATACGTTACCAAATTTAATTAGTTTGACAGAAAATTTCACGAATCCCACAACCTTAAATAAAAAAACATTTTCTTTGCGACTTCAATTATCACTAAAATTCAATACATGAATAAGGAGACATTCAACTTCAATAAATGGAATACGATTATTGGTTGGTTAGCATTCATGATCGCATTAACAACTTACACCTTAACCGTTGAGCCAACAATGAGTTTTTGGGATTGTGGGGAATATATTGCCACTGCAGCAAAGCTTGAAGTCGGACATCCTCCCGGAGCACCATTGTTCCAGATGATTGGCGCTTTTTTCGCCATGTTTGCCTCAGACAATGAACATATTGCCTTAATGGTAAATATGACCTCTGTTTTTTCGAGCGCATTTACCATTTTATTTCTGTTTTGGTCTTCCTCGATGATTTTGAAAAAACTGGTTACCAGAATTTCACACTCGAATGTTACCGGTGGTTCGACAAATCAAATTAATAAGAGCGATGCCATTGTGATTCTTGGTAGCTCTTTTGTTGGCGCTTTAGCCTTTACCTATTCAGACAGTTTTTGGTTTAATGCAGTGGAAGCTGAAGTTTACGCCATGGCTACCCTACTTATATCTTTGCTTTTTTGGCTTGGCCTACGCTGGGAACAAGAGATGGATTCCCCGCGAGGAAACAGATGGTTGTTAGTAATTTCACTCGTTATTGGATTGTCGTTTGGGGTTCATTTTATGGCGCTACTGACAATTCCCTCTATTGGTTTATTATACTTCTTTAAACATTACAAAACCGTTACTGTTAAGAACTTCATTATCGCAAATGTTGTCGTCATTTCTGTCTTATTGTTTATTTTCAAATTACTATTACCATTAACAATGGCGTTCTTTGCTAAAAGCGAGATCTTTATGGTAAACAGCTTCGGGATGCCATTTAATTCGGGAACTATTTTCGTGACCGTACTCCTTATTGCTTTCTTCTATTTTGGATTAAAATACACCCAAAACAAAGGGCTGGTCCAGTACAACACACTCCTTTTATGTGTTTTATTCATATTAATCGGATTTTCCACTTGGATGATGCTTCCCATTAGAGCAAACGCGAATACGGTGATTAATGAAAACAAACCGTCGGATGCCGCAGAGGTTCTTGCTTATTACAATAGAGAACAATATGGCGTAAACCCATTATTTTATGGACCACAATACACCGAAACTTTCGCCGGACTAGACAAGGATACGCCCTACCTTGACAAAGCTCCTAACTACGAAAGGGATTATGCAACAGGCAAATATATTATCACAAATAATTTCAAAAATTCCGTTCAAAATAGTGACGATGCCCAAAAGACAGTTCTGCCCAGAATGTGGAGCACAGATCATATCGAGAATTACATGAACTTCACCAATGCGCCCGCTTTCCGATTAAATCCTGCATATCCTTATGAAGAAGATCTGGCGAAATACGGAATTGACGTCAATAAAATATCCGAAGAGGATTATACTAGGGCCATCGCGCAATTAAAGAATGAAATACGTAAAACAGTAGCCGAATTTAGAACAGCCTATGCCCAAAAACAAATTGACAATGACGGCTATGTGAAATTCCTAAAAAGTTACGGGGAATATTTGATTATCGACAAACCAACAACTGTAGATAATTTTAGTTTCATGTTCGAATACCAATTTGGCTATATGTACATGAGGTATTTGATGTGGAATTTTGTTGGTCGACAAAATGACGTACAAGGAAGGTACGATAATCAGGACGGAAATTGGCTTAGCGGAATACCGTTTATTGATGAACTGCATTTAGGATCACAAGACAACTTACCCTCGGATGTGCTAAACAACAAAGGCCGTAATGTCTATTACTTTTTGCCATTCTTGCTGGGAATCATTGGTTTACTATACCATGCCGAGAAAGATTTGAAAAGTTTTTATGTCTTAATGGTTCTGTTCCTTTTCACTGGGTTTGCCTTGAAGATTTATTTAAACGAAAGGCCTTTTGAACCCAGGGAGAGAGACTATGCGCTAGTTGGCTCATTTTATGTGTTTGCGATTTGGATAGGGTTTGGTGTTTATGCGCTCTATGATACTTTACGAAAATATTTAGCGCCAAAAATCGCAGGACCCATAGTTATCTGTGTCAGTTTATTGGCAGCACCGGTTCTTATGGCATCCCAAAACTGGGATGATCACGACCGTTCTGGCAAATATACCGCATTGGCCATGGCCAAAGCCTACTTAACTTCCTGCGACCCTAATGCCATTCTATTCACAATAGGCGACAATGACACCTTCCCGCTCTGGTATGCGCAGGAAATCGAAAAAATAAGAACCGACGTTAAAATCGTCAACACGAGTCTTTTCATGACAGATTGGTATATTGACCAAATGAAAACCAAAACCTATGAGTCGGAACCATTGCCTATTTCTTTCACACATGACCAATACGTTGGGGACAAACTGGATTATGTTGTTCACATTCCGAAAACAGAAAGCAGATGGGACATAAAAGACTTCATTGATTTTATTAAAAACCCAAAATCAACTGTTGGTATGCAGAATGGACAAACGATACATTTTTATCCAACAAATAAAATCAGAATTCCTGTTGACAAAAACAGCATCATAAAAAACAAAGTAGTTGCGCCTAAATACAATGATTCAATCGTTTCTTATATTGACATTGAAATCAAAGGAAATGCGATTTATAAAAACAGACTGATGATGCTTGATATTGTAGCCAATAACAACTGGAAAAGACCTATTTACTTTAGCGGCGGTGCTTTTGACAACGAAGATTATCTTTGGATGAAAG
>JBLIHD010000005.1:0-15937 GCA_047636335.1 Flavobacterium sp. | reverse complement strand
GTGGAAAACACGACCAATAAAGGCGGGGGAGCCTGTTATGAAATAGATGATTTAAAAAAAATAAAGGCCGTTTGTGTTACCAATAATTTGAAGTTTCATCTTGATGGAGCCCGAATTTGGAATGCTTTGGTGGCCAAAAAACAAGATCCAAAAGAGTTTGGGCAACTGTTCGATACCATTTCAGTTTGTTTGTCAAAAGGACTCGGTGCACCAATAGGTTCTGTTTTGCTGGCCGATAAGGCCACGATCCATCGCGCTTTAAGAATACGAAAAATGCTAGGCGGAGGAATGCGTCAGGTGGGATATCTTGCTGCAGCAGGGATTTATGCTTTAGGCCATAATGTGGAACGTCTTGCAGAAGACCACAGAAGAGCGAAAGAATTGGCTAATGTGCTTTCTAAAGCAAGTTGGGTTTCTTCGGTTGAGCCTGTCGAAACTAATATTTTGATTTTTTCACTTGCAGCTAATTGCAGTGAGCAGGTATTGATAGAAAAATTAAAGCAAAAAAATATTTCCATCAGCTCGATGGGGCATGGTAAACTGAGAATTGTTACGCATCTCGATTACAGGGAGGTAATGCATACTTATGTTCTGGAGACTTTGGGAAAATTAACAATTTAGTTTTAATACAAAACAGGTTTAAAGGTTTAGTGTTGTCAAAAACTTTAAACCTGTTTTTTTTATTTAAACATATTCTCCATTCCAGGAATCATTGGCATGTCCATTTTTGCAACAGCGTCAAGTTCAGCTTCATTTACTTTTGTTGCTTTCTCGATTGCTTTGTTCATCACTAAAACCATATAGTCTTCCAGTTGTTCTTTGTCTTCAAGCAGAGTGTCGTCAATTGTAATTGACTTTACTGTTCTATTGGCAGTGATCGTTATTTTTAGTAAACCATCCGTACTTTGTTCGTCAACAAGAACTGAATCCAATCGTTTCTTCGTTTCTTCCATTTTTTGTTGGGTTTCCTTAAGTTTTCCCATCATTCCCATTAAATCCATTTTGATAATTTTAAAATTATATAAGGACGAAATTACAAAATTTGAACGATACACAATGTTAAATAAGATGAAAAATGCTGCCGTTATGAGTTGGCTTTGTCTTATTTTTGTACCTTCTTTTAAAATTTTGAAAGCTTATAAAATGACAGAAAACATACAACCACCCGTTGCTGAAATTATACCCACTATATTAGAGAAATTCGGAGATGTTAGGATTGATAATTATTTTTGGTTAAAAAACAGAGAAAACCCAGAAGTCATTGACTATCTCAACAAAGAGAACGAATATTATCAAAAAAAGACTGCCCATACGCAGGAATTTCAGAAGGAACTGTTTGAGGAAATGAAAGCAAGAATTAAGGAAGATGATGAATCAGTACCTTATTTATATAATGGTTATTACTATATAACCCGTTTTGAGAAAGGAAAGGATTATCCTATTTATTCTCGAAAGAAAGATAGCCTTTCAGCAAAAGAAGAGATCATGTTCGATTGTAACGAACTGGCCAAAGGGAAAAAATATTTCAATTTAAGCGGTATAAGCATCAGTATTGACAATCAATTTGCCACCTATGCAGTGGATACTGTGGGAAGGAGAATCTACACTTTACAATTCAAAAATTTGCTTACGGGTGAAGTTTTAGCGGATAAAATAGAAAATACCACGGGGAATTCAACTTGGGCAAATGATAATAAAACTATTTTTTACACCAAACAGGATGAAAACACCTTGCGTTCCGATACAGTGTTGAAACACATTTTGGGAACCGAAACGGGAACTGACAAGTTGGTTTATTTTGAAAAAGATGACACTTATGATGTTGCCGTAGGAATGGAAAAATCAAAAAAATATATTTTGATAAGTTCTTCCAGTACCTTAACATCAGAATTCAGAACTTTATTGGCCGATAAACCGGAAGGTAAATTCACTGTTTTTCAAAAAAGAAAAAGAGGGCTGGAATATAGTATTTCGCACTATGGAGACAGTTTTTACATTGTTACGAATAAAGACAAAGCGACAAATTTTAAGCTGATGAAGACTTTTGAATCAGCGACTTCAATGGATAATTGGCAAGATGTTATTGAACATCGCGATGATGTCCTATTGGAAGATATTGACATTTTTAAGGACTTTTTAGTCGTTTCAGAGCGAAGTAATGGTCTAAATAAAATTCGAATCGTGCCATGGAGTGGAATAGGGGAGTATTACCTGCCTTTTGAAAGCGAAACCTATACAGTCCACCCTACATCAAACGTTGATTTTGACACGGATATTCTGCGTTATGCTTACCAATCAATGGCTACGCCCGCTTCGATCATTGATTTCAACATGAATACCAAAGACAAAGAAGTCAAGAAAGAACAGGAAGTCCTTGGGGGTAAATTTGATAAAGACAATTACGCTGAAGAACGTTTATGGGCTACTGCGACGGATGGAACCATAGTTCCCATTTCCGTGGTATACAGAAAGGGCATGAAGAAAGACGGTACAAATCCATTACTGTTATATGCTTACGGTTCTTATGGTCATTCGATGGATGCCCACTTTTCATCAACAAGATTGTCATTAATGGACAGAGGTTTTGTATATGCCATTGCGCACATTCGCGGAGGTGAAGATTTAGGGAGAAAATGGTATGAAGACGGAAAATTATTAAAAAAGAAAAACACTTTCACAGACTTTATTGATTGTTCCAAATATTTAATCAAGCAAAAATATACTTCTCCCGAACATTTATATGCTGAAGGAGGCTCCGCTGGAGGATTATTGATGGGAGTTGTGTTGAATATGGCACCAGAATTATATAATGGTGTAATCGCTCAGGTGCCTTTTGTGGATGTTGCAACAACTATGTTAGACGATACAATTCCATTAACGACTGGGGAGTATGATGAGTGGGGAAATCCAAACTTGAAAAAATATTACGGCTACATGAAGTCTTATTCTCCTTACGATAATGTAAAATCTCAAGCTTATCCGAACATGTATATATCGACTGGTTTGCATGATTCCCAAGTGCAGTACTGGGAGCCGGCCAAATGGGTCGCAAAATTGCGTACTTTAAAAACCGATAATAATCTTTTATTTCTCGATACGAACATGGATGCAGGTCATGGAGGAGCTTCTGGAAGGTTTGAAGCGCTTAAAGAACTGGCAAAGGAATTCAGTTTTTTGTTAGATTTAGAGATAATTAAAAAGTAATTCAAAAATTTTTGTTAAATTTGTGATATTTCTAGGTCTAACATAATTGACTTTGACTAATTACATTTTTATGAAAGAAGAAGTAAACGCTTATAATAATGTCTTAGAATTAATAGGTAATACACCTCTTATTAAGTTAAACAGAGTCACCGAAGAGTTAGAAGGTAACTTCTATGCGAAGGTCGAAGCTTTTAATCCTGGGCACTCTTCTAAAGATAGAATTGCGCTTTACATCATAGAAGAGGCTGAAAAAAGAGGGATATTATCTCCAGGAGATACCATCATCGAAACTACTTCTGGGAATACTGGTTTTAGTTTGGCTATGGTGAGTATCATCAAAGGCTATAACTGTATCCTTGCCGTAAGTTCAAAATCATCGAAAGATAAAATTGATATGCTTCGTAGCTTAGGCGCTAAAGTTTATGTTTGCCCGGCTCATGTCTCTGCAGATGATGAACGTTCTTATTATAGTGTAGCCAAAAGGCTTCACGAAGAAATCAAAGGATCGGTTTATATCAATCAGTATTTCAATCAGTTGAATGTCGATGCACATTACAAATCGACTGGACCTGAAATTTGGAAGCAAACCAATGGTAGAATCACCCATCTGATCGCTTGTAGCGGCACTGGAGGGACAATTTCAGGAACAGCCAAATACTTAAAAGAACAAAATCCTAATATCAGAGTTCTTGGTGTTGATGCTTTTGGTTCGGTATTAAAAAAATACCATGAAACAGGGGAATTTGATAAAGATGAAATTTATCCTTATCGAATAGAAGGCTTAGGTAAAAACCTGATTCCATCGGCTACGGATTTTGATATGATTGACAAATTCATGAAAGTAACTGACGAAGAAAGCGCTCACTCAGCCAGAGAAATTACCAGAAAGGAAGGAATGTTTGTGGGTTATACTTCAGGAGCTGTTTTACAAGGAATCAAGCAATATGCCGAGGAAGGTGAATTTGACGTTAACAGTAATGTTATTGCCATATTCCCAGATCACGGTTCTCGTTACATGAGTAAAGTATTTAGCGATGATTGGATGAACGAACAAGGCTTCTTTGACAGTGTGCACCAGGAAGAAGTTCAAAAAATTGAAATGATAAAATAAGTTGAAAATTATAAATTTAAAAGTCCCATTTGCTTTTGCAAATGGGACTTTTTTGTTGAACATAAAAGAAGAACAGTTGTTTATTTAATCCAATAATTCAGGATTACCAAGTATTAATTCTATCTTTTTAATGGTGATCGTGATTTGACTCATTTGTAATTCTATATTTCTAAAAAAGAGACTAATGTCTCTATTGACCCAACTTTCAGAAATGACTCTTGAACCCAAACTAATTCTTAAGATAGCACTTTCAATTTCATTAGTATATTTTACATTAACCGCTTGGCCTATATGGCATTTTTGGGCAGCAAGTCTAATGATTTCTAAAGAAGAATCCTCAAACTGATCGGATAAATCAGAATTTAATAAAGTGTACATTTTTTTTACTTTATCAACTGATAAGACTTCATTATCTTTAAAAATAAAGAAAGGAAAAATGGTGCGGATATTTCTTATTCCAAACTCTTTACTATTGTAACTCTTCGTTTTGGTTTCATCACCATAAATAGGCTGTAAAAAAGTGGCCTCTTTAATGGAGTCATCTACAAAATTGCAAAACATCTCAATACCCATATTTCTGTACAAAACAGGTGTTTTGTAATACCTATCCATTTCCACTACGGCGGCATTCCAGCGCATATAGGAACCATAGTTATAACCATCAGATAATTCATTTGAACAGTACCAAGAAGTCGGCCAATCGGAATGATTGTAATATTGGGTTAAACCTTTGGGCAATGTGGTTTTCACGGAATGAATTAATTTATTGACACTTTTAGGTAGGATTAATGCGCCGCAATAGGGAGGACCAGTGAAGAATTTACTTCCTGTGATGGTAACAATATATCCTTTATTTAAATAATTTTGTATGTCTTTTGGATCTAATCTAAGCTGGGAACCATCTACAATTATTTGAATTGATAAATTTTCAAGTCTATTTAATTTTTTAGTAAATTCGTCACTAGGAGATTGATAACCTAATTTTGATTGGTCCATAGTATGTAAAACTACATGCCTACCCAGGTCTTTGGTTCTAGAAACGGCATTAAAGACTTCTTCATCTAATTGATTGGACGATTTTAATCCGCCATTTTCATCTCTAAAAGGAATTTTAATTACATCAACATCTCTAAAACCTTCAATTTTATCGCCTTTTTTAATTGGATAATTTAGAGCCGTAGTATTTTCGAAATGACATCCTTTTAAGGCCGAAGCGACACCGCTACCAGTTTCATCAGAGGCAACCAAAATATGTGTGATTTCTTTATCGGAAATAATTTGCGTTATCGCTGCTATTTGAAGTGAAGAATCAGTACCCGATGGGGAAAAAATTATTTCACATTCCTCATTTAATTTGAATATTTTTCTAAGGTTGTTTTTTAATAATTCAGAAAAATCGAGAGTAGTATTTTTAAACCCATTTTTCAAACTATTTCTAATTAATATACTTCTGACTTTATCTGTTTTATCAAAAGCAAAATTTGAAACGCTTGACGCTGTCGACGAGGCAAAAGTAAATGCATCAGGTCTGGGGAATGGGCGACATCCGTATTTGTTTAGCAAATGAATTTCGTCGATATTCAATCTAAGATCACCTCCGGACATCAATAAGTACTCCGTTGGTTTTGCTAGATTTTCAACAATAGGTTTCCAAGATTTTTTTAGTTCAGTGTTTGAAGTTTTCAATCCGTGAAAAGATTGTAGCTCTTCGTTTTTTAATGAAGATTCCGTATTTAAGAAGATGTCATTTTTAATTAAATTTATTAAAACATAATCAAGATTTTCTAATTTTTCTTTATCATCTTTAGGTAGTAAATTATAAAATATTCGAATCACCTCAAGTGCCGCAATATCGCATAAAACAGCATCTTTTTTTTCGTTATTTAAAGCTTTATACCATAGTTGCCATTCGATACCATATCTTAAATAAACTAAAGCTAAAATAGGTTTATTCAAAAAGTCTGAACCAATTATAATCGATTTGTTGGGTACAATTTTGAATATAGTGGGCTCACTGGTTGAGGTGATAATATTGATGTTATTTATCTTTGGTACGGTATTAAACCTTTTTAAAATGCGAACTAAATAGTTTATATTTTCTTTTTCAAATAAACTTGTTCTTTTATATTGATTTTCAATTAGAATGTTGTTTGTCATAGATGTTATAATTTAAAACGTTCCTTAGAACGATATTTTGTATTAGGAATATTTAGCTGATTAGCTAAACTCATTCAATTAGCGGCTATACTCTGTAGGGAATTGCCATAAAAAACTAATTTCCCCCTTTATATTATGTGATAATGTTCTATTTGTCAAATAATGGTATTCCAAATAGTTTAAAGTCTCGCCTGTTTTTTGGGCGTTGCATTTATCACAAAGTAAACGAATATAATGAACTTGCAATTATGTAAAAAAAATCATAAGTTTTTTATAAAATATAAAATGATACTTGTTTGCTAAAGCCCCTACGTTTAATTGGAGAGTGGACATAAAGCGGCATTCATCTAATAATTAGATCAGTAATATAGCAATTATAATTATGATTTAGCACAAAATATTTTTATTAAGTTAGAACTTGAGAAAAGGTGATAAGCACAATAGCAACTATGGCTAACAGTAACCCAAAGTAATTGTAACGACTAACTTTCTCTTTAAAAACAACTATTCCTACGATGCTTCCTACAATAATTACTCCCATATTCATCGCAGCAAAAACTGTTGAGGGGTTTTCGGCAAATGCCTTGTGCGCCTTCAGATAGAAAAGGATATTCCCAAAGTTAAATACGCCCACTAAACCGCCCAAAATAAAGTTGACTCCAGTTAAGCTAACTTTTTTGAAGCTAACTTCATAGACTACTGCCGCAACCATTATGATCATTGCTACGCAAAAGATCACCAATAGTGAAGTGGTGAAAGTTAAATTTGTATATAGAGCAATTTGTTTAAAAAGAATATCTATAAGGCCAAAGCCAACGAGTACTGCAGCGGGATAGATCCATTTGTTGTTTTTGTTTTCGGCTTTTTTGGAAAGGATAAGTAATATTGCTGGTAGGGCTATGAAAAAAGCGGAGATCTTGAGTGCGTTAAAATCTTCTTTGAACAATAACCAGGCAGCTAAGATCGGTATGAATAACGACAGCCGTTGTGCCGCATCGGTTTTTACTATCCCCATATGTTTTATAGATGCTGCCAGAAAAAGAAAAATGGACGGCAGTAAAACGCCAAGTGTTATGTAAATGCCCCAAGGCGCTTTGGCATCCAAAGCGTTCATGTCCGGAGGGAATGACAGGTAACAAAGCAGAAGGGCAAAAATATAATTCCAAGCTACTATTTGTAGGGTGCTGACCGTATATTTTTTCGATATTTTGAAAATGATACCCACGGTAACACTACATAAAATACTTAATAGGAGAAATAACATTGTTGTGTGTTTAGAATTAAATTCCAATGTAAAATGAAAAAACCCCAGCATAACTGGAGTTTAGTATCGTATAAGATGCAGCCGGTTAAGCTTCTTCCATAGTATGATAAACGTTCATAACATCCTCGTCATCCTCCAGCTTCTCAATCAGTTTTTCGACGTCAGCCATCTCTTCTTCCGTTAGTTTTTTCGTGATTTGAGGAATTCTTTCAAATCCGGAAGAAAGTATTTCTAAACCTCTGTTTTCCAACTCTTTTTGGATGGCTCCAAAACTGGTAAAAGCACCATAGATTAAGATACCGTCTTCGTCTTCAAAAACTTCTTCAGCACCAAAATCTATTAATTCCAATTCCAATTCTTCAGGATCTAATCCTTCCGCCGGGATTCGGAAGTTACAGGTATGGTCAAACATAAATTCTACTGAACCTTGGGTGCCCATCGTTCCATTACATTTGTTAAAACAACTTCTTACATTGGCAACGGTTCTATTGTTATTGTCTGTGGCAGTTTCCACTATGACTGCAATTCCATGTGGAGCATAGCCTTCAAAAAGCACTTCTTTATAATCGGCAGTGTCTTTATCGGTCGCTTTTTTAATGGCGCGTTCCACGTTTTCTTTAGGCATGTTTGCTGCCTTTGAATTTTGGATAACCGCACGTAATCTAGAATTGGCCTCAGGATTTGGTCCACCTTCCTTAACGGCCATTACGATGTCTTTTCCAATTCTGGTAAATGCTTTAGCCATTGCTGACCAACGTTTCATTTTTCTGCCTTTTCTGAATTCAAACGCTCTTCCCATTTCTAATTTATTATATTGAGTTGCAAAAATACATCTATTAGTTATTTTGACCAAGATGAAGCGTCGTTCTTTTTATGGAATTGGGGGAATAAGTACACTTTTAAATCTATTTTAGGGAATTAAAATCTTCTAATATGTTGATAGACTCCTTCAAAAAGTGATTTGTTTTTAGTGTCTCCAGTTGGAGTTGATTGTTCACTTTTTCCTTCGGATAGAGGTTCAGTAGGAATTTATTGAGGTAGGAATTATAAATTATCAAATTGCTGGTATGGGCCTCAATACCAATAATTTCTTCCGATAAGCGGGTGACCTCAATTTGTTCTTTGAAAACAGCTTCAATAGTTACGGGTAGTGGCAGCTTTGGTTTATTGATTAAGTCGGTTATTTTTCGGTTCATTTCCTTTATTTCATTGAAATAGGAATCCGAGGCAATTCTTTTTTTGCTCTTGTTTGAAATTTTTTCAAGCATACTGCTTTTAAGGAACGGTTTAAAAACGATTTGGGTCGTCAAGCTGTCATTTTTAAATGAAGATGGACTATCAACCTCTTTTGGAAAGATTGTTTCATAGATTACGGGTAATAACACATTTGGAGTAATGCCTTGGGCTTGGTTGCTTTTGCCGGTTACTCGATAAAATTTGTTAATGGTCACTTTTAAGAAATTCTGAGTGTCATTTTTGTCCAACGGCATTATGGTTTGCATCGTCGCTTTGCCAACAGTGGAACTTCCCAACAATAATGCCCTATTGTAATCCTGCAAAATGGAAGCGAAAAATTCACTTGCCGATGCCGTATTGCCATTTATTAAAATAACCAATGGGTTCTTAAACAACATTCCTTTGTAGGGGTCATTTATTATTGTTTGAAGCTGGTTGTTGTCCACAATAATTGAAATGGGCCCCGAATCGATAAATATCCCGGCCAATTCTATCGCTTCTTGCATCGAGCCGCCTCCATTGTCAACTAAGTCGATAATCAGGCCCTTGATGTTTTCTTTCTGCAATTTCAGCACTTCCAATGCGGCATCTTCCGCGCAACCTTTGCCACTGTTTCCTTCAAAGTCTGCATAAAAACTAGGGATTTTCAGGTAACCAAATTTTTTATTATTTTTTTCGATTATAAAGCTGTAGACCGTATTAGTCTCGTCTTTTATGAGTTGTTTTTCAATGGTGACGTCAAATTTTTGACCTAAGTTTCTCCTCAATGTCAATGTGATTGTCTTGTTGACATCAGAGATGATCATTGCCGATATCGACTCGATCGTTGCACACGAGACAATCAATGTTTCCTTCTTATCTGAAACGGAAATAATTTGGTCTCCTTTTTTTATTTTTCCGGTTTGAAACGCGGGACCATTTGGGTTTAGCGCATAAATGAAAATTTCGTGTTTTTCATTTAGGCTGACATTCAACCCCAATGAAAGATGCTCTTTTGACAAAGATGCCACAAAACTTGACATGGAGTCATTACTGAAATATGCGGTGTGGGGGTCGAAATAATTGCAGAAATGATTAAAGATACTTTCTTCGAAAAATGTTTTACTTTGAAGGATCGTGTTTATTCTACAAAGTTTATTCTCCACGATTAATTTTTTTGATGCCGACGCTAATGCGTTAAAGTTGGCTTTTATAGAGTCAAGGCTACTGTTTTTTGAAACGATATCATCTAGGGTTTCATATCTTATTCTCTTTCTCCAAGTTTTTCCGATTTGATTTTCCACAAGGTAGAAGGGAAAAGCTTTCCGGTAAAACTGAACGGTATCTTTTGTTTCATAATCCAGACTTTCGTTTGCTATTGACTCTAAACAGCCTTTTTTTCGTAGCAACCCTGTTTTGTAAATGCTGATTATATCGGTCAGGAAAGAACAATTTCCAGCATTGATATAGTCATCAAGTTGAAGTCTATATTTCTGCGAAAGGGTTTCGTATTCTGACCTCAGGAATAAATTGTGGGATGGGTCCAGCTCGTCAAAGAAGTGGTCAAAAATAAAAACCGACAGACTGTCGTCTATCGGTTTTGGAAGAATATGTTCGCTTTTAATAAGCGTATTTATTTTAGAAAGTATTTCACATGTTTTAGCTTCATTTTGGGCACATAGCGAAAATGTTGTCAATAACAGAAGCAGTGAAATTGTTTTCATAGATCGTGGTCATCATGTCAATTAAAGTTAAGCTAATTATTTTAAAATCAGATAAGTAATTTTTAATTTTTGACCACCAAACAATTTATTTCTTGTAGAAAGGTAATTTTACCACTTTAGCTAGAACGTCATTTTTTCTGATTCGGATGAATATATCATTATTAACCGCACTATTGGCAACTTTAACGTAACCCAATCCAATTCCTTTGTTCATAGAAGGAGACATGGTTCCAGATGTTACAATTCCGATAGCAATTCCTGAGGCATCCACAATTTCGTAATCATGTCTAGGTACTGCCCGTTCTTGCATTTCAAAAGCAACCAGTTTTCTAGTGACACCCTCTTCTTTTTGCTTTTTCAAGTTTTTAGAGTTTGTGAATTCTTTGGTAAATTTAGTGATCCAGCCCAATCCTGCTTCAAGCGGAGATGTAGTGTCGCTTAGGTCGTTTCCGTATAGGCACAAACCCATTTCAAGACGTAAAGTATCACGTGCAGCCAATCCTATTGGTTTAATGCCAAAAGGGGCCCCTGCTTCAAATACTTTATTCCATATTTGTTCAGCGTCTGCGTTTTTACAATAAATTTCAAAACCGCCAGAGCCGGTGTAACCAGTAGCGGATATAATTACATCGTCTAGTCCTGCAAAATCTGCTACTTCAAAATGGTAATATTTTATGGCAGCCAAATCTATTGAAGACAATGATTGCATTGCTTCGACCGCTTTTGGCCCTTGAATCGCCAATAAAGAGTAGTCATCAGATATATTTTTCATGTCGACACCCAAATCATTTTGAGCCGAAATCCAATTCCAGTCTTTTTCAATATTCGAAGCATTTACAACTAATAAATACTCCTCTTCTTTCATCTTGTAGATTAGCAAATCATCTACGACACCGCCTTCATTGTTAGGCAAACAAGAATATTGCGCTCTACCGACAGTCAACATTGAAGCGTCGTTTGAACTCACTTTCTGGATCAAAGCCAGAGCATTTGGTCCCGTAAGCATGAATTCTCCCATATGTGAAACATCAAAAACTCCCACAGCATTACGCACCGTTTCATGTTCTGCATTCACCCCTTCGTATAAAATAGGCATATTGTATCCGGCAAATGGTAGCATTTTTGCTCCCAAACTCTCGTGTATGTGCGTTAGCGCAGTATTTTTCATTATTGATGTTTTATGGTTTTTTTGAAGTCGCTAATTTATTGAAAAATTATCAGATTTAAGGTATCAAACATATAAATTCAATACTAATCAGGAGCTATTTCCGGCTTTCCATTATGGTATTCTTGTTCTTAACCTGAGATAAATTAATCGTATATAAATAGGAAAGTAGTTTTATTACTATTCGAGGCTGAGGGTTTATTTCTCGATTATTATATTTTTTAAAGAACTATGAAAGTTCATTTAAGTAAAAAGACAAATCAAAGCTATTTTTTTGATTTGTCTTTTATCTAGTAGGGCTACTATTTAATACTTCGCAGCTTCTCCGGATTTAGGTAATGAATTTTTAATGAATATTCTGATATCTTCGTTTGCCGTTTCTAAATCTTTTTTTCTTAGATACATCATATGACCACTTCTGTAGCCTTTCCAGGTCATTCTGTCTTTTAGCTTTCCACTCGGATCCATTTGCCATAAATTGTATTTCGAATTAAAATAATCACAAGCACCGTCATAATAGCCAGATTGAACCATAAGATTCAAATAAGGGTTTTGTGCCATCGCCTGACGCAGATTTTCAGCCGTTTCATCATTAGATCTATCCCACGGATTCACAGGGCCAAACATGTTGTACTTGAAATCGGTTTTATAATTTAAATCATTGCGGATGTACATGTTGATAGCGGGTGTAAAGGAATGCAGCCACGAGGTTAGTTCAGCATTGAAGTCTGGACTGTCTCCAGCGTCTTTGCGGTCAATTCCTTTATAACGGGAATCCAGTCTGCCCACCGTATAACCTTGATCACGCAACAGTTCTTTCCAGAAGTAATTATAGGGAACATCTAGATTATTTTGTAACACCACTTTTTCCGAAATACCGGAGTATCGCGCTATTTTAGCGGCTATTTCTTTTTTCTTTTGCTCGTCAAGCGAACCACCTTTACTTAACGAAGGAAGAAGCTCATTGATGGTAAAATCCTCCACTTCGGGCAGCATATCAGTCAGATCTTTATTTTGTAAATCGGGAGCCAACATTTTATGATACCAGGCCGTAGCAGCAAAATATGGGAGTTTTAGTGCAGCATCGGCTGCTACTCCTCGAGTTATTCCCAAGGTTGTGGGTGACACCAATATAACGCCATTAAGATACATCCATTGCTTATTTTGTAATTCGAGCGCAAGTCCGGAAACACGTGTGGTACCATAGCTTTCGCCAATAAGATATTTAGGCGAGGCCCAACGATTCGTTCGGGTTACAAATCCACCAATCCAATCGGCTAAATATTTAATATCTGCATTTACGCCAAAGAATTTTTCTTTTGGAATGTCTTTGCTTGTCGGCCTGGAATAAGCTGTGTTTACTGGGTTTACAAAAACGATATCGGCAACATCTAAAATGGAATAAGGATTTTCTTTGATTCCATAGGGCTGTAAAGGATAACCTTCATCATCAATATTTAACAATTTAGGACCTGTATACGCAATATGCATCCAAACCGAAGCAGAGCCTGGGCCGCCATTGAAAGAAATAACGAGCGGGCGGGACGCGCGATCTTTAATATCCGAACGCTCGTAATAGGTATAAAATAATCCTGCAATGGCTTTTCCGTCTTCATCCCAAACAGGCATTGTACCAGTGGTGGCTTTGTAAGATACCTTTTGTCCTTTTATGGTAGTGATATGTTCTGTAACAATATTTTGATCAGGATTAAAAACCAGATTTGCGGGAGAAATCATTTCTGTGGCAGCAGTTTTTCCTTCTTTATTTTGATTATTAGATTGTTGGGCACTGGAGTGATTTATAAAACCAGTCAAGAGTAATAAAAATAATGTTTTTTTCATCGGTTTATTTTTAATAGTAATTATAGGACACTAAAGTATTCCTTTTTAGAAGAATAACAAAAAATGTTTTGACTTATCTATCGGAGTATTAAGCGAAATTATGCGAAGCTTAGGTTTTATAGAAAGCCAAGTTGCCGAAATGGAATCATTACTTTCGGTTTCCCCTTTTTTTTTGTATTTTTAAATAAATATATCAAAATGAAGCATCTCTTTTTTATCAACAGAAAAGAAATCCTAAAACGGTACAAACTCATTGATTACGATACGCACAAAGGAATTCAGGGACATGCACTAATTATCGCGGGAAGTTACGGGAAGATGGGGGCAGCCGTTTTGTCCTCTATTGCTTGCCTTAAATCCGGTTGTGGATTGGTAACTGCCTACGTTCCGGAATCGGGTTATCAAATCCTGCAAATCTCAAATCCTGAAGTAATGACGCTTACGGATGAAAGCGACAAATACATTTCCAACATTAGATTCGACATAAAACCGCAGGCCATTTCCATAGGTCCGGGTTTGGGACAGGAAAACGAAACGCAAAAAGCAGTTCAGCGGTTTTTGATAAGCAATAAAATCCCCTTAGTAATCGATGCCGATGCCTTGAATATTTTGTCCGTTAACAAAGAGTGGTTGTCTTTACTGTTGCCCAAAACCATTATTACGCCACATCCTAAGGAGCTGGAACGCTTGATAGGAAAATGGACTTCGGAGGAAGAGAAATACGATAAGACGGTATCGTTATCTAAAAAACACGATTTGGTTATCGTTATGAAAGGCGCACCCACCCATATTGTTTTTGGAGAAACCGTTTACCAAAACACGACCGGAAACGCTGCATTGGCAACTGCGGGAAGTGGCGATGTGCTCACTGGGATTATTTGCAGTTTATTGGCGCAATCTTATGAGCCCCTTGATGCGGCAATTCTGGGAGTTTATCTTCACGGTTTAACGGCCGATATCGCTTTGCCAGAAACGGGTCGTCAGTCTTTTATCGCTTCGGATATTATTAATTATCTGGGGAAAGCATTTTTGAGTATTACAAAATAAAAGCCCTAAAAAAGGACTTAATAAAGGTTATATTTTTAATTCGTTAAACAAATCAATCAGTTTTGTTTCTGATGGTTTTGGTGCATCGGAATTCAGGATATTGCCATTTGGATCGATAAGGATAAATCTGGGAATTGCTAAAATACCATATTGTTTAATAAAATTAGAATTTAAGTCCTTATCTGCTAATAATTGAATTCCTCCCAATTGTTTTTTGTTTACAAGATTACTCCATTTTTCCCGGTCTTTAATGTTGTCAATTGAAATGCTGACAAACTCAATATTTTTACCTTGATATTGTTCTTCCACTTTTTGCAGGAATAGTACTTCTTGAAGACAAGGGCCACACCAGGTTGCCCAAACATCAATATAAACGTATTTGCCCTTCAGACTTTCCAAAGACGTTTTTCCGCCTTTTTGGTTTTCATAATCGAATTTTGGAGACGGCATTCCAGATCCTATGGTTTTGATGATATTATAAGTATAAGTGAGACTTTCCTTTAAGTTTGGATCATTTGTAATCGAAAGATATTCTTTATATAAGTTTTTATAGTTTTCATTTCCGCTATTAATATCATTTATACCGTATTGTTTAATCAATCGGTTTTTAATACTTTGACTTTTAAGTGCTTTTATTTCAGGAATTGCATCCTTTGCTGAAATATTAGGACTTTCCCCATCAAATTTAATATTTTCGAAGAATTTTGTAATTACAATATCTTCATAGTCTTGTGAAAATAAAAAATTAGCATCATTATCTAGATCCATTTTTTCGTCAAATTCCGGGAATTTATCAGACACTTTGAAATCCTTTGAATCGGCCCAATAGCTATGAACCCTTCTATAAAATAAAAAATATTTTTGTTCTAAAAAATGGAAATTTAATGCTTCTTTTTCTTTAAAATAAGAATTCGAAAAGGTTGTTTTATCGTACAAGTCTAAAATAGAAACTTTAATTTCATTGACTTTATTCACGAAATTAATTTCGTCTAGTTTATACAGATCCGCATCTGATATTTGAGAAGTTATAATAGCTTTTTTGACAATATATTGATTTTCGATGCTTCCTTGACCAGTGTAGGCTAAAGTGTTAGAAAAATTGGAATCATCGGCTGTTATACTAATTTTAGAATCTTTTGAAAAATATATGGGCATCCAGTTTTTAGATGTTATAATTACATAGATCCCCTCGTATTCAAGATTTAACT
>JBLIHD010000004.1:0-16015 GCA_047636335.1 Flavobacterium sp. | reverse complement strand
TATCATTTATATAGAGATGCTAATGGAGTAAATTTTCTTTCTTTGATAGGGCCATTAGAATGGAACAAGGAACACATTGGTACATTTAAACTCAATAGTGATAAAAAATGGATACTATTGAATTCAAAAAATTCTGAGATATACTAAATTAAAATGACAGACATGCTATAGTAACGAATCATAAGAAACGGACTCTAATGTAATTTCTACGATTGTATCTTAGGTCAAAATACAAACCATAAACAGTCAATGAATTACACATATATACAAATTTATTCCACATAATAATGTTTTAAAGTAAAGGTACGGAATCTTAAACGAAGTAGCGGGTCATTCTGACAGTAAAGCTAGATCAACCTATTTGAGAAGATTAGATATTTTTAAAACTATAGAAGAATATACACTAGGTTCATTTCTTTAAATTTTTGTAAAACAAACAGTCCTCTTTAATGTGTACTCTAATTAAGTATGAAAGTAATAAAAACAAAAAAGACCTTACATAGCTATAAAGTCTTTTTAAAAAGTCCCTCCCGATAGCTATCATAGCTTTGATTAACAGTCCTTGTGTTTTGCCAGTAAGCTGAATTTTCATTTCAGGATATAAAGCCAGTTTTTGAACGGCATTTGATCTTAAGAAATGGAATCTAATCGCTGTCGTTATGTGTAAACCTTCCTGTTTTAGTTGAATTTAAATACTGAAATAAAACAATAATCAAAAAAGTTAAATGTGTATTCTGTAATTATTCCTTACAAACATTTTAATGCTATTTCAGTTTAATTGCAATTTGTGAAAAAGCATCCAGCTGATTGGCCTTTTGTAAAGGTGTAGTATCAGAACGCAAATTCAATCGTGTAAAAACGTGAATATCGGAATCCATTAATTGAACATCAATATTTGCTCCAGTACTTGTTTTTAAACCTTTGTAAATTAATACGGAACTTGTGCTGCTCGCAACCGGATCGTGCAGGGAATGAAATTCTTTTAAGTATGTGCCTGTAGGAAGTTTTACGCCACTTTCTAAATCTTTACGCACGACTCTCATAACGTTATTTAGTTCAGTAATTGTTTCCTGTGGTCTAAATCGATACCAATATTTATTCTCTTCAGCCGTTTGATCTGCTTCTGTGAAAACTATCATAGGGCCAATGAGTCCAACAACTGATTGTAGTTTAACGGAAGGAACCACAATTGCATCCACTAAAAACAAATTTTTTGGAGGTAGATGTGAATTAAAATAACCGGAACTTATTAATTCTAAAATTAAAGTTCCTCCAGTTGAAGAGCCTACCATACTTATTTTAGTGTAACCGAGTGCCACTAATTTTTCATATTCTTTTGTAATGGCGGAACTCCAGTCTTGCCATGTGGAGGCTTTAAACGATTGGTAATCTCTTCCGTGGCCATCTAATAAAACTTGTGAAACTTCATAGGAAGAGGACGGGTCTGACCAGTCCACAAATTCTTGCCACTCAAAAGTAGTGGCCGAATAGCCATGAACAGCAAGTATGATGTGTTTATCCAAATCAGCTGCTGTTGGGTTGGGGTATTTTGCAGATACCAAGTATTGTTCGGGATTATATAATGAAGGATCAAAAATAATAGTACCATCTAATAAATCGTTGGTGATAGCGGGGTCGCTGCACGAAGACGATACTATTGCGAGTAAAAGTACTATTAATAGGTTTAACTTCTTCATTATTTTTTTGGTTTAGTAAACGTGTAATAAATATCAAAGTGAAAGTAAAGCGGCTGTAAAGTTCCAGGAGAATAGCCCTCTTTTTCTGTAATAATATAATAGCCTGTGCCCACATTTAGCGAAATGGGCAGCTCTCTAAAATCATAAGATAAACCTATTTCTGGAGAAAAAAGAAAAGCAGTGTTCGGAATTTCTTTGAAAATATCTTCTTCTAAATCGGAATAAAAGTAACCTACATTTAGTCTTGTTACGAAATGATAGGGTTTGTTTTTGTTGAAATGCCAACTAGCCGACAGTAAGTAATTATCCTGCTTGATGGCATTGGAATTAAATGCGGACCCCAGTCTAGATGACACAAAATCAAGACCTACAAAAAATTGATTAGGTTTAAAGTTTTCAAAGGAATATTGTGCCGAAATTCCGTTTTCCCAATACATGTTTTGTGTTTTTTGTATTCGCGGTCCAACTTTGAGCGTTTGCGCTTGTGTTACCGCAAAGCAAAAAACAAAAATAAGAGAAGGTATTGATTTTAAAATAACGGCCCTATTTTTAATTTTATTATATATCATGTCTTCTTGACTTTTAAATCATTTCAATCCTATTTAAATCGATATTTTTTCAAATATAGCGTTTATTGGATATCAAACAATTATATAATTTTGGTTCTTAACCAATTATGTCATATCGGTTGGGGAGATCCTGATCAGACTATGTAATTATAATGCAAGTCATGATGGGAATGTTGAAAGAAGGAAATCAAATCCTGAAACCGTTTTCGAAAAGGATGGTTGCCTATTTAGAGCTCTTGTCTTATTTGGTTTTTCGGGGCAAAATACTGATTTCACTATGGCTTAAAAACAAAAAAGACCTTACATTGCTGTAAAGTCTTTTTATAAAAGCTCCCTCTCTTGGGCTCGAACCAAGGACCCTCTGATTAACAGTCAGATGCTCTAACCAACTGAGCTAAGAAGGAAACTGTATGTCTATATTCTGGTGATGAATGAACGTTTTTGTCTGTTTTTAACTGATGTTTGTTTCAGTTGTAAAGCGCTGCAAAGATAGGGGTAAATTTCATTTCTGCAAGCAAAAATTAATATTTTTTCGCTTTTTTTTACTTCCCGATAATTGCCTTGTAAATGTCGTTTCCGTTAGCAAATAACAATAGTGTTATAAGTAATACGAAACCAACCATTTGTGCATTCTCTAGGAATTTATCACTTGGTTTTTTACCGCTGATTATTTCGTATAATAAAAACATTACGTGGCCACCATCGAGTGCCGGGATAGGCAATAAGTTCATTACCCCTAGCATTATCGACAATAATGCCGTGATGGTCCAGAAATGTTCCCAGTCCCATGAACTTGGAAAAATGTCAAATATAGCTTTGAAACCACCCACTTGTTTATATGCACCCGTACTTGGACTGAAAATCATCTTTAATTGTTTCCCGTAACCCACTAATTGCTCTTTTCCTCTGGTGATTCCTACCGGAATCGATTCCATGAAAGTGAATTCTTGTTTGCTCACCTTGTAGTATCCCAGTCTTTCCAGGTTGGAGATGCTTAAACGTCCCAGACCTACGCCTAACATTCCTTCTTTGTCAACCGTAACAGGAATTTGTGTTTCCTTCTGATCCCTCAGAACAGTCGCCGATATAGTTTTTCCCTTGTTGTTAGCTAAAATGGTCGTCCCCTCATCCAAGTATTTAGTTTTTTGACCATTAAGCGCAAGAACAAGGTCTTTTGGTTCTAAAGCGGTATTCACCGATCCTTCCGAAACGCCACTAATCACAAATGGCATCCTGATTCCCACTATGGTACTTTTCTCGAACTTCGACAATTGATCGATAAAATCAATAGGCATTTGTATTTCCTGCTGGCTTCCGTTTCTTTCGATCAGAACAGTCTTGGCCATGATGATTTTCATGTTGGTGTCATTGTCATATTTGGCAATTTGCTGGCCATCCACAGAAATGATTTTGTCTCCGGTTTTAAAACCTGCGTTTAACATGGCTTGATTTTCGATCAATACCCCATCTTGAAAATCGGAGTTGGCAATATAGGTGTCACCGTAGGCAAACGCCATCCCGATGTAAATGATGAATGCCAAAATGAAATTCACCGTAACGCCACCAAGCATGATGATCAAACGCTGATAGGCCGGTTTAGACCTAAATTCCCAAGGCTCAGGTGGCAAAGCCATTTGTTCCTTGTCCATGCTCTCGTCGATCATTCCGGAAATTTTCACATAACCTCCTAAAGGCAACCAGCCGATACCGTATTCGGTTTCGCCGATTTTCTTTTTTATAAGGGAATATTTGACGTCAAAAAACAAATAGAATTTTTCGACTCTGGTTTTAAACAATTTAGCGGGAATAAAATGCCCTAATTCGTGAAGTATTATAAGTAATGATAAGCTCAATAGGAATTGAGAAAGCTTGATGAATATATCCATTTTTTAAATTTGATTCTTTAAGTGATGCGCAAAAGTAAGGTTTTCTAAGTTATCTTGAAAGGTTTAGAATGTGCCAATATAATAAATGGTTTGTTCAACAATTGTGCCATTAGATTTTTTACTTTTACGCGGGTCACCTAACTTTACATGTTAAACGTAAATTTCATTTATTGTTCACTAAAAACATTTCAAAATCAAAACTATGTCTTCAATATTATTCAGCCCACTACAAATAAAAAGCGTTACGCTAAAAAACAGAATCGCCATTTCTCCGATGTGTCAATATTCGGCAACAGATGGCTTTGCCAATGATTGGCATCTCGTGCATCTGGGCAGCCGTGCAAGCGGTGGGGCGGGACTGATCATCCAGGAAGCGACTTCGGTTTCTCCGGAAGGCCGAATTTCCCCGGGAGATTTAGGGCTTTGGAAAGACGAACAGATTGAAAAAATGCAACAAATAAACCGTTTCATCATCGGGCAAAATGCGGTTCCGGGAATCCAATTGGCGCATGCTGGAAGAAAAGCTAGCGCAGCGTCACCATGGGAAGGCGGCAAGAAATTGGGTCCCGATTATGGCGGATGGGAAACCGTTGCGCCAAGTGCAAAAGGGTTTAATGATGATGAGACACCGATAGCTTTAGACAAAGCGGGCATCCAAAACGTGATTTCCGATTTTAAATCGGCTACCAAAAGATCCGTTACCGCGGGTTTCCAGGTAATGGAAATTCACGGTGCGCATGGCTATTTACTACATGAGTTCATGTCGCCATTGTCCAATTTAAGGACGGACGAATATGGCGGAAGTTTCGAGAATCGAATTCGCCTGACACTGGAGGTGCTGGAGGCGGTGCAATCAGAGTGGCCAAAGGAACTGCCGTTATTTGTAAGGATTTCTGCCAGCGACTGGGCTGATGGAGGTTGGGACATCGAGGAATCGGTACAACTTTCGAAAGTGCTGAAAGAGAAAGGCGTTGATTTGATAGACGTTTCTTCGGGTGGAGGGGTGTCATACCAAAAAATTGCGTTGGGGCCGAATTACCAAGTGCCTTTTGCTGAAAGGATCAAAAAAGAAGCCGAAATTTTGACGGGAGCCGTAGGATTAATAACCGAAGCCGACCAGGCCGAAGAAATTTTAGCTTCAGGGAAAGCGGATCTAGTCTTGTTTGCCAGGGAGTCGTTGAGGAATCCAAATTTAGGTTTGACATTCGCTAAAGCATTAAATACGGATGTGCAATGGCCAAAACAATACGATAGAGCAAAAATTAGATAAATAAACATATAAGTCATATTAGTTTTTTTTCTATGCAGATAAAACTTAGAAAGCTATGCCGATAAGATTGTATAGGTTTTAGATAGTGTAAAACAGTATAGAATCAGTTTTTCCATTGCTTGTATGACTTATATGTTTAAATTTCGGGACAAAGAATTAAATAAAAGAAAATCGCGAGAATCCGTTTGATCCGTGTTCCATAAAAAACAGCAATCTATGCAAAAATTAAAAGTCGCATTACTTTCCTATGGTATGTCTGGAAAAGTGTTTCACGCACCATTTTTGGAATTTCACCCGGGGTTCCAACTCCTAGGTGCTTGGGAAAGAAGCAAGAAATTGGTACAACTGGATTATCCTGAATTGAAGAGTTATCCCAGCCTGGAATCAATTCTCGAGGAGGATGTCGATTTGGTGGTAGTGAATACGCCAGTCGGAACTCATTTTGAATACGCCAAAAAAGTACTATTAGCGGGTAAACACGCCATCGTCGAAAAAGCATTCACCACTACCGTTGCCGAAGCGCAAGAACTGGCAACATTGGCCAAAGAAAAAGGATTGAAACTGTCGGTTTTTCAAAACAGGAGATGGGACAGTGATCTCAAAACGGTACAACAAGTAATTACGGATGGCGTTTTGGGAGAAATTGTGGAAGCCGAATTTCATTTTGACAGATACAACCCCAAGCTGAGTCCGAAACAACACAAGGAAACCGCCAATTCTGGAGCCGGTATCCTGAAAGATTTAGGTCCGCATTTGATAGATCAGGCCCTATATTTATTCGGTTTCCCCACCGCTGTCTTTGCCGATGTGCGTACCACTCGTGAACACTCATTGGTGGACGATTGGATTGATATCGTTTTGTATTACGATACTTTCATAGTGCGTTTGAAAGCCAGTTTTTTTGTCAGGGAGGCCATTCCGGCCTATCAGGTTCACGGCAAGAAGGGATCTTTCCTGAAACCACGCGGCGACGTACAGGAAGCCGCCTTAAAATTGGGCGAAAAACCCAATTTCGACTCCTGGGGCAAAGAGCCCATAGAATTGGAAGGAATATTGCACACTGATATAGACGGAACAATCATGCGTGGAACAATTCCCAGTTTACAGGGGAATTATTATGCTTTTTTTGATGGGGTTTATAATTCAATCACAAATAATACTATCGAACCAGTAACTGCACAGGACGGTTTAAAAGTTATGCAAATTATTGAGGCCGCAATTCAAAGCAGTGAACTAAAAAAAAGGATTGAATTATAGTTTTTATCTGTGGCCTCGCTTTTTATAAACAATAACGTTATAATTCATGCGTCGAAACTTATTTAATTATTCGGGGTCATTGCTTTTTGTGTTTTGTCCATTCAAAAAATAAAAAATGCGTTATTGTGATAGATTTAAGATTTAAAGCCAAGTTTAAAGCCAAAGGGGAATACAAGAAAACCTACCAAAATGCCAAGATTTCCTATCTCAACAGAATCCGTTGGGCGGTTTCCTCTTTTTATTTTGGTATGGGTTTGTGTTTCTCCACCTGGGCAAGCCGAATTCCGAACATTAAAACAACTTTAGATTTAGGGTCTGCAGAATTAGGAACCATCTTATTTGCTTTGCCTTTAGGACAGTTAAGCATGATGATTTTCTCCGGTAAACTAGTCACCCGTTTTGGCAGCCATCGCATTCTGCTTTTTTCTATTTTGATGTATGCCTTTAGTTTAACAAATTTGGGGTTAGCACAGAATTCTTGGCAGTTGGGTCTTGGACTATTTATTTTTGGACTATTTGGAAATTTATCAAATATATCCGTAAATACTCAAGGCGTTTATGCCGAAGGACTTTTCAAAAGAACCATCATGTCTTCTTTTCATGGAATGTGGAGCTTAGCGGGATTTACCGGGGCTCTGGTAGGTTTTGGAATGTTGATGCTGAAACTTTCTACCTATGTACATTTTTTAATCGTTGCGGCAGGCGTGCTTTTACTGGTGACTTTCAATTTTAAATTCTTAATTAAAGCCAAAGAAACAACAGTAACGGTAAAGAAAAGAGGTTTTCGAAAACCGGATCGTTCTTTAATTTTGCTGGGAGTAATAGGGTTTTGTAGCATGGCCAGCGAAGGCGTTATGTTTGACTGGAGTGGCGTCTATTTTAAAGACGTCATTAAAGTTCCTGGAGCATTAGTTATTTTGGGCTACACTTCCTTTATGATTATGATGGCAAGTGGTCGCTTTTTTGGCGATGGATTAATTCATAAATTTGGTAGGAAGAGAGTCATGCAAATCAGTGGAGTTACCATTTCTTTGGGCTTGTTTACCGCAGTACTTTTCCCATTCCTAATTCCGGCGACTATCGCTTTTATGTTTGTAGGACTAGGCGTTTCTACCATTATTCCAACTTTGTATAGTCTTGCAGGTAAACACCCTACAATCCCAACAGGAGAAGCACTAACGGCAGTTTCAAGTGTGAGTTTTCTAGGTTTTTTGATGGGCCCTCCCGTAATCGGATATATTGCTGAATTATCGAGTTTGCGATTCTCCTTTGCTTTCATAGGGGTTTTCGGAATTTTGATAGCGGTTATGGTTTCCAGGATCAAAGCGATTCAGTAATTGATTGATTAGGAGCACAAGATTTCGGTTCCATAACAAAACCAGACCCGCTCTAAACAGTATCTTTACTGCCGAACCCGTCAATAAAGGATACTTGCTTCCATCGGGGCTATTTATGAATTTTTGTGGGTTTATTTTCGTTTAGATTCCAAGTACTTTATTCGAAAAAACTTGTAAATCTTAATTTACGACAAGCTAGCCTCTGCCCAACTTTATCATATCCATGAAGTATAAATTCCACACTAAAAAAGGCTTTTTTTGTTTTTTAATTTAATAATTTAACAACTTAGTAATATTTTAATTACATTTAACCAATATTTAAGACAATACCACTGTTTTTTGTAGCTTTCTTTAAATTTTTCCAAACACATTTTTAGTTTATTTTTTGTTTTTATCCCCTTTGGGGATAACTTTCTATGGTCGGAAAATGAAAATCATCAAATTTATTGAATAAAAATTCGCAAGTTCCTAAGAGGAACTGGCTAGGCTATAAAAATACAGATACGGCTATGAAAAACGTTTTCCTGACTCTTTTCTTGATCTTCCAATTGGGATTGGCTTTTGCACAAAACGAAACAGGGATTAAAGGAATAGTTTTGGAGTCCAAAACCCAGAAACCGCTGGCCTATGTTGTCGTTTCGATCCAGAACACTACATTAATGCAACTTACCACAACGGAAGGGGAATTTATTTTTGAGGATGTTAGCAAGGGCGAGTACTTAATTCTTTTTCACAGTCAGGGTTTCAAGGACGTTTTGATTCCAGTGACTATGATTGATGGTCAGATGCTTGACTTGGGAATTATTGTTATGGAAGAGGACCAAATTTCAGAAGTGCAAACAAGTATGGTCCGTCTTTTCGATACTGATTTAGGCGACGACAGTAGCGGATCCGAAAGTACTTCGGGGCTTTTGCAATCTTCCAAAGATGCTTTTCAACAAGCCGCCGCTTTCAATTGGGGGCAGGCACGATTCAGGATTCGGGGATTGGACAGTGAAAATGCGACAACGATGATTAATGGTATTGCCATGAATAAATTGTATGACGGCAGGCCACAATGGGGGAACTGGGGCGGACTTAATGACGCCACCCGCAATCAAGAATTTTCAATAGGAACTGCCCCTTCCGACTATGCTTTCGGGGGGATTCTTGGAACCCAGGAAATCAATACCCGCGCATCGAATTACAGAACTGGTTCTAGAATCACTGTCTCGGGAACGAATACTAATTACAGTTGGCGCACTATGGGAATCTATGCTTCGGGAATGGGCAGTGGCGGTTGGGCTTTTGTTGTTTCGGCAGGAAAACGCTTAGCGCAGGAAGGTCATTTTGAAGGGACAACTTATGATGGAAACTCCCTCCTTATGAGTGTCGAAAAGAAGTTAAACGAAAGTCATTCACTCAATTTTACCGGATTTTACACACCAAATACACGGGGGAAAAACTCCCCGAATACAGCCGAGGTGACACAGCTGACTTCTGAAAAGTATAATTCTTATTGGGGCTTTCAGGACGGCAAGAAGAGGAATTCTAGAGCCAAGACTATCGAGGAGCCCATCTTGATGCTGAACCACTTTTTCAAAATAAATGATCATGCCAGTCTAAATTCGGGTTTGATGTATCAATTCGGGAAAATCGGGAACAGCAACATTGATTATCAAAGCGCCAATAGTCCGGACCCGACTTACTTCAGAAAACTACCCTCTTATTACACCTCGCTCTACGCAAGAGACAACGGGGAATACTCGGGAGAATTCACCCCCGATTATGAAAATGCGGAGAAAAGCAGGATTCAGTTTTTGGAAAACCGGCAAATCGATTGGCAGGCAATATATCAGGCCAATCAAAATCCAATTTTAACCCCCGACGGAAATATATCGGGATATGAAGCGGCCAAAAGTCATTACGTTTTATACGAAGACCGCACTGATGACAAAACAATGGTGGCGACTTCGATTTTGAATATGGAACTGAACGAGAATCTGATTTTAAATGCCGGACTGTCGTTCCGGAATTTAAAATCGCACAATTACCAGAAACTGTTGGATTTATTGGGCGGTACCTATTTTGAAGATATCGACGGTTTTTATTCCGGAAACCAGGCACAATCTGATTTGAACAACCCTTACAGGCAAGTGTTGGTTGGCGATGCTTATGGCTACAATTACAATTATGTGGGCAATACCCTTGATGCCTTTACCCAGTTCAAGTTTTCGTACGATAAAGTCGACTTCTACCTGGCACAATCCTTCTGCAGCACCAATTATCAAAGGGAAGGATTGTACAAAAACGGAATTTATGAAAGAATCTCTTTTGGCAAAAGTGAGAAGTTACAATTCGAGAATTTTGGTTTCAAGGGAGGACTGACCTATAAACTGTCTGGAAAACAACTGTTGACTTTTAACGGAGCCCATTTGACCAAAGCGCCAACGATTAGGAACAGCTTTCCGAATTCGCGTTTGAACAACTCCATAGTTGACGGACTGCAAAGTGAGAACATAAACAGTCTTGACGCGACCTATATATATCGTTCCCCTAAACTCAAAGCGCGATTGACGGCATACTACAGCACGATAAAAGACGCAACTAAAACTTCCTTTTTCTACGCCGAAGGGATTTTTGATAATGGCGCGGGTTATACCAATACCAATGCATTTGTTAGCCAGACATTAACCCATTTGGACAGAAAGAATATCGGGGCCGAATTGAGTTTTGAATACCAGTGGACCGCCACAATTAGAAGCAGTTTTTCTGCTGCTTATGGAAAATACACCTATGATGGCAATCCTGATTTAAGCATAAACAATGATGCCATTGCCACTGTGGAAAACACGAATCCGTCATTCGACTTCGGAAAAACCTTGCTGAAAAATTACAAACAAGCTGGAATGCCACAGCAGGCGTATGCCTTGGGGATTGAATATCGGGACCCAAAATACTGGTGGGTTAGTAGTAACATAAATTATTTGTCAGAAACCTATATTGACGTGTCTCCCATTTCCAGAACGGATCGTTTTTACACGAATCCCGCCAGCGGATTCTCATTCCCCGAAGCGACAGAAGAAAGGGCGGCAGAATTGCTGAAACAGGAAAAGTTAGATCCCGTTGCATTACTGAATTTTACGGGAGGTAAATCATGGCGAATCAACGGGAAAAATTTGGGGCTTTTTGTGAGCATCAATAATGCCTTAGACAAAAAATATAAAACAGGAGGGTATGAACAAGCCCGAAATGCCAATTTCAGGCAACTCAATCAAGACGTTTCGAGCAGCACTCCTTCTTTCGGTAACAAATATTTTTATGGTTACGGCAGAACCTATTTCGTGAACCTTAGTTTCAATTTATAAATAAATAATTAACCATTATGAAAGCTATTTTCTATACTGTTTTTTCGTTGTCACTATCGGTTATTCTGTTTTCATCCTGTGTCAATGATGAGGTTGCGATTCCTAAACTAATCTGTAGCCAAGCTGATTTGTCAGTAAACAAATCGGTTGCCGATGTTCACGCGTATTCAGGGGCGATAGTTTCAAAATATTCATATGATGATGTCGTTGAAGCCTATGTTGTTTCAACGGATGAATACGGCAATTTTTTCAAGACGATCTCTTTTCAAACTTTAGCAACAGCTAGTACACCGTCTATAGGGTTTAGTGTTCCCGTGGATGTAACCAATATTTATATCGATTATCGATTCGGCAATAAAGTGTACCTAAAATTGAAAGATCAGTATACCGACATTAATTACGGAAGTTTGCGAATAGGTGGGATTTACGTTAATTCCTATAATGAAGGAGGCGTGGGCAGACTTTCCCAAAATGAGTATAAAAAGTTGTTGCACGCTTCCTGTACGACTTTAACGGAAGAGCAATTGGTTCGTAAAATTTCTGTTGCGGATTTGCTGAATGACTCTAATTTGAACACGCTGGTTGAGTTGTCAGAGGTGCAGTTTACGGAAACCGCCATTGGACGTCATTATTTTGAAGAAACGAATAATGTTGGCGGAGCGACGAATTGGAATTTGATTGACAAAAAAGGGAACCAAGTCATTTTCAGGACTAGCAGTTATGCTGATTTCGCCAATAAATTAGTGCCCAGCGGAAGCGGGAAGGTAAGGGGTGTATTGACGAAATTTGCCTCCGACTATCAATTGGTGGCTCGCTCTGAAAGTGACGTTATGATTTCAGGTGTAAGGGGGATCCCATTCTTTTCTGAAGATTTTAAAAATGTTGTTGACAAATCTAACCTGAGCCTTCCGGGTTGGGCAAACATCGTACAGAGCGGCACTCTTTTTTGGAAGGGGACCGTGTATTCCGGTAACGGTTATGCTGAGTTTAATATTAGTGGGACAAAAGTCGTCTCTAATATTGCGTGGTTAATTTCTCCAAAAATTGATATGGATACCCATACTAATGAGATTTTAACTTTTAGAACCGCCCAGCATCATCTGGATGTGGACTCACCACTAAACACAATCGAGGTTTATGTTTCCAATAATTTTGACGGATTGAATGTGACTAAAGCCACTTGGGTTTCGTTAGCGGTAATATTACCCAAACAAGCCACGCCATGGTATCAGTTTGTGGGAAGCGGTGGAGTCGATCTGTCCTACTATACGGGTAAAATAAATATCGCGTTCAAATACATTGGCTCTGGAAAAAACCTGGCGTTGGACGGGGCTTTTCAGATAGACGATGTTCAGGTTTTTGGGGATTGATGTTTTTTTTGTTTAAAACCGGCTTTCAGGGTTTGTGCCGATTTTATCTTCCATCATATTTCGGTCTGCAATTTTACTATATTTGCAACTTAAAAATAAATCCCAATATGAAATACATCCTATCTGCACTAGTCCTGACTCTTTTTATGTCTTGTTCAAAAGACAAGGAAACCGACTATGTTGCTCAAAACGAAAAAGAAATCAGTGCTTACCTAGAAAAAAACAACTTAACGGCCCAAAGAAGCGATTCAGGCTTGTATTATATTATAAATAATTCGGGAACGGGTGTAAAGCCTACCGCAAATGCGACTGTAAAAGTTGCATACAAGGGCTATTTTACCGATGGGTCTGTATTTGACGAGAGTTCAGCCGAAGGAATTTCGTTTGGGTTACAGCAAGTAATAAGAGGTTGGACAGAAGGTATCCCTTATTTTAAAGAGGGAGGAAATGGGATTCTTTTAGTCCCTTCTCACTTGGGTTATGGAAGTAATGATAGTCGCTCTATTCCAGGCGGTTCTGTTCTTATATTTGAAGTTAAATTGATCAAAGTATATTAGTTTAAACTCCTATAAAAACATAAAAGGCTGTCTTTCTGGACAGCCTTTTATGTTTTTAGTATTTATAGAAATCATTTATTTAATCTTCTAGCTCATATATAACAGCTTCATAGGGTCTTAATTCTCCTTTAGTCGATGGTTTGCCGTAATTGTCAATTAATACCTTCCCTTTTTTATTACCTAATCCTGTGCTTGCTATAGCATTTTTAGAAGAAAAATTCAATAAAACCAACACCTTTTTTCCATCTAATTCTCTAGTGTAAGCATAAACATCTGGATTGTCTTTGTCTAATAAAGTATATTTTCCATAAACTAAAATAGGATTTGTTTTACGCAAATGAGTCATTCTTCTAAAGTAATTCAAAACAGAATTAGGGTCATTTTCTTGTGCTTCAGCATTTATATTAACATGATTATCATTGACTTTCAACCATGGTGTTCCTGATGTAAATCCGCCATTTACTGAACTTTTCCATTGAAAAGGAGTTCTTCCGTTATCTCTGGCTCCGCCTGTTTTTTGGTCTTCTATAAATTGTTTTAAATCTCCTCCAGCTAATTTTAATCGTTCATACTCTGCAAGAGTTTCGATGTCACGATACTCATCGATGGAATCAAATTTAGCATTCACCATACCAATTTCATCTCCATTATAGTAATAAGGAGTTCCTCTCATCGATAGCAAGAAAGTAGTTAGTAATTTGGATGAAATAGCACGGAATTCAGGTGCATCATTTCCCCAACGAGAAGTCATTCTTGGCTGGTCATGATTCCCTAAATAGATCGTTCCCCAACCTTTATTTTCATATACTTTGTCCCAATCAGAATAGATTTTTTTGAAATCAACTAAAGAATAGGATCCCATTTTTTTAAAATATCCAGGGACATAACCCAAGCTTGTTCCTTCAAAATGATAACCCATATTGAGTTCCTTACGGTCTTCATCTACAAAATTTAAAGCCGTTGAAGTCAACATTCCAGCTCCTTCCGCTAAGGACATTATATCGTATTTGCTCAATACTTCGCGATTCATTTCCTGAAGATATTCATGCAAATGAGGTCCGCTGGCAAAGTATACATCCCAACGGCCAAGGTAGTTTTTGTTTAATTCTTCTTGTGTGATTACTGGAAAACTAGTGTCTTTAGAGATAAACGGAATCACATCCATTCTAAATCCATCAATTCCTTTTTTGAACCACCAATTCATCATACTGTAAATTTCTTCACGTAATTTTGGGTTCTCCCAATTCAAATCGGGTTGCTTGAAGTTAAAATAATGCAAGTAATAAGAATCCGTTTGTTTGTCATAACGCCATCCACTTCCATCGGCCTCAAATGAGCCTGGGCGGAAAGCAGGCTTTCCTTTTTCGGCGGGCCACCAGTGGTAATAATCTCTGTAGGGATTGTCTCTGGATTTGCGGCTTTCTTGGAACCATCTATGTTCGTCGCTACTATGATTGACTACTAAATCCATTACTAATTTTAATCCTCTTTTATGCATTCCTTTTAATAAAGTATCAAAATCTTCCATCGTACCAAATTCTTTCATGATCGCTTGGTAGTCTGAAATATCGTAGCCATTATCGGCATTTGGCGAGCCGTAAATTGGATTCAACCAAACGATATCAACACCCAAACTTTGGATATAATCTAATTTTTGAATAATTCCTTTTAAATCGCCTACACCATCTCCATTACTGTCTTTGAAACTACGAGGGTAGATCTGGTAAACGACCGCTTCTTTCCACCATTTACGATCAGTGATAGATTTATTATCTTGCGCTACAGCTGTATCGGTTAATACCAATCCAAAGTAAAGAACAGTAAGGACTAAGTATTTTGAATATTTCAATCTCATTTTTCGGTTATTTAATTCTTGGTTGTAAATTAAAAAAGGCTGACCAATTAGGACAGCCTTTTTTATTTCTATATTCAATTATTTTTTGATTTCGATTATGCTGATCGCATAACCTCCTCCAGGAGCTGATAACTGCGCTACTTTAGATTTGCTAGTTACCGTCATTTTGCGAATAGTATACGCTTGTGGATTTGTTTTGTAATGAGCATCTTGTGCATCAGCATAAATAGTAGCCTCATATTTTTTTCCTTTTTCCAAGAAATCAAACTTAATGTTTGAAGTACGTGGAGTTTCTCCGTTTACATTCCCCACAAACCAGTTGTTTGTTCCTTTTGCTTTTCTAGCAACAGTAATGTATTGTCCCGGTTCAGCTTCTATGTATTTACTCACTGTCCAATCGATAGCCACATCTTTGATAAACTGAAATGCATCCAAAAAGCGGTTGTAGTTTTCAGGTAAATCTGCTGCCATTTGCAAAGGGCTATACATCGTTACGTACAAGGCCAGTTGATTAGCTATGGTGCTGTTTACATGTGAATTATTGTCAGGATTCAATTTTGACAAATCCATTTCAAAAATTCCAGGAGTATAATCCATCGGTCCACCAATTAATCTGGTAAAAGGAAGTACTGTTACGTGATTTGGTTTTGATCCTCCAAAAGATTGATATTCCGTTCCCCTGGCTGATTCGTTTCCAATAAGGTTTGGATACGTTCTAGAAATTCCTGTTGGGCGAACAGCCTCGTGTGCATTGACCATGATTTTATAATCAGCTGCTTTTTCAATTGCGTATTGATAGTGATTGACAGTCCATTGGCTATAATGGTTTTCACCTTTAGGTAAAATATCACCTACATAACCGCTTTTTAC
>JBLIHD010000003.1:0-17877 GCA_047636335.1 Flavobacterium sp. | reverse complement strand
CAGCAGATTTTTTAGAGAAAGTAAATTCAATCTACCAATCAGTAAGACCCTTTTTCGATTATATGAGTGAGGTATTGACCACGGATTCTAATGGCGAAATGACTGTTTAGCTATGTTGACCTCCTCAATTTCCATTGTCTTCTGAAAGAACTGAAAAGACTGTTTTCAATCTAGAAAAGCATAATACTATTATAAAGGGGACTAAGTGCTAATCTTATTCTCTTCCTATATATTTTATGTATATTTGGCCACTCAGCTACATCGATTCCGTAGTATCTTCTTTTTTTGAATCGGGCCCTTCGATTGTAGAATTTTGAAAAAAAATCCCAAAAATATTTATTAAATTGAGAATTAAAATTTTATTTGTTTGTTTTCTTTTTATAGCTTTTGTTGCTTGCAGCAACAAGGAAAAGCAGCCGCTTACTAGTCCTACAACAAATCTTCAAGAAGCCACGACAGCAGAAATCAAAAGCGGCAATTTTAAATCCATTACAGACTCGGGAAAAACTTTAGAATTGAAGTACTCCTTGGAACAATTAGACAATACCAAGGGGCTCTCCAATAGCTCAGTGAACACTATTTTTCAGGATTCCGAAAATTTACTCTGGATTGGTACTTGGGATGGTTTAAATCGCTATGACGGAAATAATTTTAAAATTTTCAGACCCGAATTAAATAATGAAAATAGCTTGAGCAATCAGGTAATCCTTAAAATAAATGAAGATGATTTAGGCCGAATTTGGATTTTGACGATGCACGGGATAAATCAATATGATAAAAAAACGGACCGTTTTAAACGTTATTATTTTTCCAGAAAAAACACTCCCCCATTATCGGAATCTGAATTCAACATAGCGCTTGACCACTCCAAAAAAGTATTTTGCGCCGTTAAAGATTGGGGAATAGGCTATTATGACGGCACTGATTTTCAATTATTAAAATCCAACAGTCTTCCAGCAAAGGCTGTCAAAAAAATGGAGTTCAGCTCCAATGGCGATTTATTGGTCCTGTTTGAAGATGAGCAGCTTTATTCTTTGTCCATTGCAACTAGAAATGAAACCGAGAAAATAATTACAAAAACAGAACTGATTTCAAAAAACATTCGAACATTTGAAACTATTTCTAATCATAAAATCTGTATTATAACGACTTCCGGAAATGCCAGTCTATATTCGGTATTAAATAAAAAAAATAAAGTTCTTGCAGAAAAAAACATTGATACTTTCGTAGGTCGTATTACTGACGGAATCGTCTTTTCAGGCAAATCAGGCTACCGTGTTATTGACAGCACAGGCAAAGAAATCAATAGGTCTTGGTTGAAGTACCTGAAAAACCAAAAGATAACCACCTTAATACAAGGAAGCGAAAATGTGATTTGGACCGGCACGGATGGAGATGGGATTTTTAAAATATTTCCTCTTAAAAAGTCATTTAACCTTATTTCAAAAGCTCAAATTCCCGAACTGGACGGCGGTATCATTAGAGCCTTTCTGAAATTAGGGGAAAATTCTTTTTGGGTGGGAACGAAGGGAAAGGGGCTTTTTAAATTTCCTTCTGACTTTTTTCAAACTGAACAATCTTTGAAATATACAAATTTCAATGAAAACAATAGCATCATTAATAATGCTGTGTTTTCATTATGCAAAGGACAGGATGGACTGCTATTTATAGGGACGGACGGCAACGGCATCACTATTTACGACTTAAAAAGTTCGAAACTCATCAGTTGGTCCGAAATTGCAGGAAGCGAACAGTGCGACTATTTCAAGTCCATTTATTCCATTTATCAAGATGAAAAAGGGGTTGTTTGGCTTGGAACTAATGGTTATGGAATAATTCGATTCAAAATAGAACGTTCAGGGACTAAACTTAAACTGTCCCAATTCAAGAAATACATTGCGGATAATAAGAACGGAAAATCCTTAAGCAGTAATATCATTTTCTCTATAGTACCGAAGAACCAAAACCAACTTTGGATAGGTACACGATTGGGTGGTCTTAATCTTTTTGACAAAGAATCCGGCTTGTTCCGCACGTATAAGAACAAAAAAAATGATTCTCAAAGCCTATCGAATAATGATATATTGTGTCTGAAAAATGACGCCAAAAACAGGCTTTGGATTGGTACTAGTTTTGGATTGAATTTACTCGAAGACCTTAAAAGTGATGGAAGCGCTATATTTAAAAGCTATACTGTCAAAGAGGGACTTCCAAATAATACCATTCACGGAATTGTCTCCGACAAAAAATCGAATCTATGGCTCAGCACCAATTTCGGATTATCTAATTTTATCGTTGAAGAATCAAAATTCATTAATTACACTAAAAACGAAGGGCTACAAAACAATGAATTTGCTGATGGGGCATTTTATCACGATCCAAAATCAGATTTCATTTTTATGGGCGGTATTAAAGGATTCAATTATTTTCTCCCTAAACAAATAAAGGAGTCAGCATTAGTTCCTGACCTGTTGATTGATAAAATTAGTGGCCAAAACCAAGCAGTTCCATATTATCAGGGATTGGTTATTTCTCCAGATTCCAATAAGCCTCCTGCTATCGTATTAGATCACGATCAAAACTTCTTTGACATCGAGTTATCGGCATTAACTTATATCAATAGCGAAAAGTGCCAATATTCTTATCAATTAAAAAACTTTGACAAAGGATGGAATAACATTAATAATCGAAGAACCATTTCTTTTACCAATGTACCCCGAGGCAATTACTCCTTATGGATAAAGTGGACGAACAGCGATGGGGTATGGAGTGAACCTGCGCATGCCATTGACATCAAAATCAGGCCCGTTTATTGGCAATCCAATCTTGCCATTTTTATCTACTCCCTATTATTTTTGTCTTTTCTGCTATTTGTGTTAAGCTATTACAAAAAACGCCAGTCTTTAAGCCAAAACATCCTTTTCCGTAAAAGAGAAGAAGAGTTGCATGAAAACAGACTTTCGTTCTTTACCAATATAGCACATGAATTTTTGACCCCTTTGACATTGATTGTTGGACCAATTCAAAAACTTGGAGAAACAACAAATCTTAGCGACAAAAATCAGAAGTTCATTCAAATGATTGAACGAAATTCTTCAAGACTCCTTTTTCTGACCCAACAATTACTGGAGTTCAGAAAAGCAGAATTCGATTATTTAGAAGTCGTCGTGAAAAAATTTAATTTGCTAAACTTGGTTGAACAGATTGCCGAACTATTTGACGAATGGGCTTTGGAGAAAAACATTGAATATACGCTTGAAACTCCTTCAAGTCTAAATGGATGGTTTGACAAGGATAAAATTGAAAAAATAATATTCAATTTAATGTCAAATGCTTTAAAATACACTCCTGAAAACGGTAAAATTGATCTTAAAGTCAGCATTGACAAAACAAATTCCAAGATATTAAATATTACGGTCATCAATACCGGCAAGGGAATACCAAAAGAAAAATTAGATTCCCTATTCGATAAATTTTTATTAACAGACACAAATTCAGGAGCTGACAATGATTTGTTTAGAACAGGTATAGGTTTGGCATTTATAAAAAAGCTGGTAACCGTGCTCAAAGGAGAAGTAATCGTTTCAAGCATTCCAAACGAAACGACAAATTTTACAATACTTATTCCTTGTGGCAAAAAAGCGTTTGCTAAAAAAGACTTCGAAGTTGATCCTGATGTTGGCCAAATGTTCCTTTCACAACATCTTAAAAGTATCTTGCAGGAGAGTCCAATCGACCTTAATGAAGTGCCGGATAAAATTGCAACGCTTGATGCAGTGATTGACAATCGAAAAACAATATTGATTGTTGAAGACGAAAAGGAAATCCATTCGTTTTTAAACGAATTATTAGAAGAAAAGTATAAAATCAGTGCCGCCTACAATGGTTTTGAAGCTTTAGCTAATCTTAAAAAGGAAATTCCTGATATCATAATCAGTGATGTAATGATGCCTTTGATGGATGGAATAGAGCTTTGCAAGGAAATAAAAAAAGACATTCAAACTTGTCACATTCCTTTTATTATGCTTACTGCAAAAGAATCCGTATTGCATCGGATTGAAGGTATTGAAAGCGGTGCCAATTCCTATATCCCTAAACCGTTTCATCCAGACCACCTATTAATAAGGATAGAAAAACTGCTGGAAGAAAAAGAGCTTATCCTGAAACACTTTGCGCAGGACAATCTTGTCGAAAACCTAGCTACACTTCCTATAGAAAGTGACGAAAAGGAATTCATTAAAAATGTAATTGAATTAATACGTAAAAATATAGATAACGAGAAGCTGCAAAGTCTCTTTATTGAGAAAGAATTGGGGATTAGTAATTCCCAACTTTATAGAAAAACCAAACAGATCTTTGGTTTAACCCCTGGCGATTTGATTCGGACTATACGATTAAAGCATGCTGCTGCACTTTTACGAAAAAATGTGCTGACAGTATCAGAGACATGCTATCTATCGGGCTTTAATAATCGCTCTTATTTCTACCGCGAGTTCAAGAAAATGTACGACACCACCCCAAAAAATTATCAGATAAAATACAAGTCCAAGTACTGAATAACCCATAAGAATTTGAAAACGAGATACATAAATCCTAGTGTACACTTTTGATGATATAGTGTACTAGGTAATTTGCCCTTTTATGTAGTTTTGACTATCAAATTTCACATTAGTCATCCAGTCTTTATTTCCTGACTACTGGACTTTCAAACGACATAAAACAATTAACTAGAATGATTGAATTTTTAACAAAATTATGGAATTATAGAAAGCTGTTTTTTCTGTTCCTACTCACTTGTCAACAAGGCTTCGCCAACAATGTATTTGAAAATAAAACTGGTCTTAAGCCAATCCTTTCTAATGCGATAGTTTTGCCCTTAGATATTAATCCAGAAATAACTGTAAAAGGAACTGTCACTGATGGAGCTGGTAATCCTTTGATAGGAGTTAATATCCATGTTTTAGGAACCAGCAAGGGCGCGCAATCTAATCTAGAGGGGGGATATGAATTTATGAATATTGATTTAGATGCGGTACTCGAATTTAGCTATGCAGGCTATCAAACTAAGAAGATAGCGCTAAATGGACAAGCTGAATTAAATGTTGTTCTTAGGATTAGTGAAACGAAATTAGAGGAAATTGTTGTGATCGGATATAGTTCACAAAAGAAAAAAGATTTAACAGGAGCAGTATCCGTAGTTAATATCGAGGATTTAAATAAATCCGTTTCTCCCTTTGCTAGTCAAGCATTGCAAGGTTTAGCTTCCGGGGTTAGGGTAACCTCAAATACCGGCGCCCCAGGCGAAGGAGCACAAATTAGAATAAGAGGTGTAGGTTCATTAACTGGTAATAATGCACCTTTATATATAATAGATGGCATTCCTACAAATAATGGAATGGATAATATATCACCTTCGGACATTGAAAGTGTTTCCGTGCTGAAGGATGCGGCATCAACAGCAATATATGGATCGAGAGCTGGTAACGGTGTTGTTATTATAACTACTAAAAAAGGTAAAAAAGGACAGGATGTTAAAATTACTTTTAATTCCAGTTTAGGAGTACAAAGACATGGACAGCTTACTAAAATGACGGATAAAAATCAGTATGTAGAAATTTATAATGAAGCTGCAGATAATGATAATTCATTTCTTTCATCTGATCAATCTTTTCTGATTAGAAAGAAAATTACACCAGAATATGCCGCTACGTTGCCTGATATTGACCATTTGGAGTCTGTTTTTAGACAGGCACTTTTGCAGCAATACCATATAGGTGTAAGCTGGGGTACTGAAAAAACGACCTATAACTTTTCAGGAGGATATTTTGATCAGGAGGGTATTTTATTAGGAAGCTCTTACAATCGGGCTAATGCAAAAATCAGTATGAATACAGAGGTTAAAAGTTGGCTTAATATAGGGTTGAACTTGAATTTATATAGTGATGAAAACAATATTGTAGGCAGTTCAGGTGATGGATTCGGCGGTAACGGGGGAAGTGCTATTAGATATGCCTTTTTTAGAACTCCTACCATTCCAATATATAACTCAGAAGGCACCTTCGTCGATAGACCGGAAAGAACTGACTTTTTTGGCGATGGTTATAATCCTGTAGGTGTTTTAGAAAACACTGATAATGTAAGAAAAAATAATGGTTTATTTGGAAATGTCAATTTCAAATTTAATTTATCTGATGACCTGTTTGTAGTGTCCACAATAGGTATTGATAGGTCTAGCTTCAAACAAAGAAGGTTTAGTAAAACATGGGGGGACGTAGATAGAATAAACAATCCTAACTCACTTATAGTTAGTTCAAACTTAGTATCGAATTCTACGATAAGTAATGTATTGAATTATAAGCATACGTTTAACGAACTTCATAATTTCACCGTATTATTAGGTAATGAAAACATCGTTAATAATGAAGAATATTTCCAGGCGTCAGGTAGAGATTTTGTCGATCAAAATCCATTATTGGTAACCCTAGGGAATGGAAGAGGACTAAGCAATTCAACCGAATCATCAAGTAAATCAGTCTTGAAATCTTATTTTGCACAATCCAATTACAATTACGATTCACGATATTTTATTTCTGGTGTATTAAGAAGAGATGGTTCATCAAGATTTGCCCAAGGAAACCGATGGGGGAACTTTTACGCTGCCTCGTTGGGATGGAGGATTGATAAGGATTTTTTGAAAAACAATAGTTTTATTGATCAATGGATGCTAAGAGCTGGGTATGGCGCGGTGGGGGATCAGCAAATCCCAGATTTTGCATATTCATCTTTAGTAGGTAGAAATTATGACTATCCTTTTGGGGGAGTTAGCCAGAATGGAAGTGCCGTTGCTTCATTAGGAAATAATTCATTATCCTGGGCAACCAGTAAACAAACAGATATTGGTACAGATATTAGTTTTTTAAATGGTCAATTGGAATTTACCTTTGATTATTTTCATAAGAGTACTGAAGACATGCTTTTAAGAATCTCTATGCCTCCCTCAAATGGTAATGCAGGCGCACCTTTATTTAATTCGGGCAATGTCCTCAATTCAGGTTATGAATTTGATGTTAATTATCGAGATCAAGTTAACGACAACTTTAGCTATTCGATTAAGGCTAACGCTTCCCTATTGCATAATGAAGTAACAGAACTTGATGCTCCAATATTAGGAGGACGTATAGACAATGCTATTTATGCAACCAAAACTGAAGTAGGTCATCCAGTAGGTTCTTTTTATCTATACACACAAGAAGGCATTTTTCAAAACACAACCGAAATATTGACGAGTGCTTATCAAGGGAATAATATTCATCCTGGGGACGTAAAATACAAGGACACAAATAACGACGGGATAATTGATGAATTAGACCGTTCCCATACTGGTAGCGCTATTCCTAAGGTAACTTTCGGTTTGAATACTGAATTCAAGTATAAGAATTTATCTTTAGAAATCTTCTTTGCTGGATCCTACGGAAATAAAATATACAATCAGATAAATACTGATATCGAAGGCTTTTATCGACCATTTAATGTTACGCAACGATACTACAATGACCGATGGACTGGTGAAGGAACTAGTAATACTCAACCTAGAGCGTCTTGGTCAGCTAAATCGAATAATACCAAACCTTCAACCCGATTTTTAGAAGATGGATCTTTTATAAGGTTAAAAAACATTCAATTAAGCTTTGATTTCGATCAAAAATTACTGAGGCGTTTTAACATTCCGAACCTTCGAGTCTACATTTCAGCCTCAAATTTGTTAACATTGACCAAGTATTCTGGTTTAGATCCGGAATTTTCAACAAACAATAACTCTGTCTCCGATGGTGATTTAGCAGCAGGAATAGATTTTGGGACTTATCCTAATTCTACAGTAATTCAATCAGGTGTACAACTAACATTTTAAAATTATGAAGATTAGAAATATATTTTTATCAATAAGCTTTTTAACGCTATTTGTTAACTGTGCTGATTTAGATACGGAGCTTAAAGGACAATACACTACTGACACCTTTTTTAAAACGAAGGATCAAGCACTTTTAGCGATCAATGCAACATATCAAATTGCTACTTTTAATAGCACAAATAATAATTTATGGGTATTTGGGGACGTAGCCTCCGATGACACTGTTAAGGGAGGAAATCCCGGAGATCAAAGTGATATAGAATTTATTGATTCTTTTCAGGTAAATCCTGACAATGGGGCTATTGAAGCTTTTTGGAAACATTATTATGAAGGAATAGCTAGAGCAAATAATATAATCTTTTATGTGCCTTCAATAAATATGGATCCGGTACTCAGAAATCGAATAATTGGAGAAGCAAAATTCTTGAGAGCCTATTATTATTTCCATTTAACCAATATTTTCGGAAAAATTCCTCTAAGAGTGACACCAGCATTGAATGTAAATGATTTAAGTATTCCACTTTCTACTGTTGATGAAGTGTTCGCGCAAATTGTTAAAGATTTAAATGCAGCTGCCATCACATTATCACCAACGTACGGACCTAATGATGTGGGAAGAGCAACAAAAGGCGCTGCTCTAGGCTTCCTTGCTAAAGTATTTCTTTTTCAAAAAAGATATACAGAATCATTAGCAGCTACCATGAAGGTAGAAAACATGAGCTATTCACTAACACCATTGTACACTCATAATTTTGATTTACTGCATAAGAATAATTCGGAGTCCATTTTCGAGATACAACATTTGAATAACCAAGTAGTTTTTCAGGGTAATTATCTTAATCAGTATGTATCGCCGGCTTATTTAAATGGCTACTTTTTTAACGCTCCTACTTCTAGTTTTGTAAACGAATTTGAGAAAACTGCTAGCTCAGTAGATGACCCAAGACTAGATTATACTGTAGGAAGAACAGGTCACAAATGGGTCGACGGCAGTGATTTCGATTCGGCATGGTCTCCTGCAACGGGCTATTTAGATAAAAAAAAGGCTAGTGATGTTATCGCTGGAAAACCTATTGGAGATGGTGCAAAAAACTATGTCTTTTTAAGATATTCAGAAATTTTATTAATAAAAGCAGAAGCACTAAATGAGCTAGGACGTAGTTCAGAAGCCTTAACTCCTCTCAATAAAGTTAGGGAAAGAGCCCGTAACAGTTATTTATATGACAATACTCTTCCTGGATATGGCACGGTACCTTCACTTTTACTGCCAAATGTCACATTTTCAAATCAGGCTGCTTTAAGAGATGCTATACGCCATGAGAGAAGAGTAGAACTCGGATTAGAACTTCACAGATACTATGACATTATGAGGTACGGAAAAGTGTTTGCTGAAACCGCACTTAGAGGAACAAATTTTACCTACGAAAATAACAGATATTTCCCACTACCTCAAAGTGAGAGAGATACCAATACAAAATTATAACAACAATATATTTATTAACTAGTTACCATTACCATTTACTTTACCATTAACATTTAAATTAATTATTATGAAGATTACTAAAAAGATTAACATGAAAGCAAGTATTCTTGCTCTTCTATTTGGGGGATTGTTCCTAGTAGCAAGTTGCTCAAAATCAAGTGAGGACGAAGCCGCAATGGTGAACAAGTCCGCTTTGACTACTCTAAACACCTCCACTCAAACGCTGTTTGACATCTCTCTTGAGGGAAGTGCAGACGGTCAGTACATTTTGGGATCAAAAGCGGAGCTACAAACGGTTCTAGATGTTGCAAAAGCATTAGCTGCTGATACTAGCGCAACGCAAATTCAAATCGATAACATGATCGTACAATTAAATCAAGCCATAACGTTATTTGGAACGAAAAAAGTTACTCCTATCGATGCAGCGAATCTAGTAGGACAATGGACCTTTGATGAAGGTTCTGGCACTACGGTTAAGGATTATTCTACGACTAGTGCTAATGGAACTTTTGGTTCATCTATATTGGGAACGGGGACTGCAATGCCAACATGGACAACAGACAGATACGGAAATGCTAATAAAGCAATTGCATTCAATAATGGTGCTAAGATAACAGTTCCTTACAATGCAAAATTAAATCCTGCTAAAATGTCGATTTCATTATGGATCAACCCGGCTGAAAAAAGTGATAACAATCGTTTTATGGGACTGCATTCTTGGAATGGTTACAAGTTTCAACTTCAAGGGGATAACAAACCATTTTTTACTGGGGCAACAACGGCTGATGGAGTCCATGATAGAGACGATGCCGCAGGTATTCTAGAATTAAATACATGGTATAATATAACTGTTACGTTTGGAGATGGCCATAATGTGTTTTACATTAATGGAACAAAAGTACAAGATTGGGACAATACACCTGGAACATTAGCGCTTGTTACTGATCACGATTTGACATTTGGTGTAGGTTCTAGTAAATATGCTGCAACAACTGCAAATTATGATGCTGACAAAATCATTCCAGCTGAATGGGGTGGGTTTTTCGCAGGTTCTTTAGATGATATAAGAATGTATAAATCAGTGCTTACAGAAGCTCAGGTTAAATCTATTTATGATGCAGAGAAAAAAGCGAACTAAAAAATTGCTTCTTTAAATTTAATAAGATAAAAAAAATAGAGAAGTGTTTTTTAGTATTCACTTCTCTATTTTTTTATAATTAAAACTAAATTCCTATTTATTGGTTTTTTTTAGAAAAAATTTAGGTTTTGTATTTGTAGAACTTCAATCATTTGCATCACTTTTAGAAGAACGAAATGTTGTATGCTTCCAGAGTGGCTTGACACTTTCAAAAAATAAAATTTACAATGGTATCCTTAAATAACAAAATACTTCTTTTTTTTAGTCTTCTTCTTTTTATTTCTTGCAGCAAAAGTGAAAAAACCCCAGTAGTTGCAACTCCAGAAAACAGGACCGTAAATTTAAAGCACTTTAACCGTCTTTATAAAGAGATTACTTTTAAAGGAAAAAAAGCTGCAATGGTTTGTATTTATAGTGAATTTCCCGCTTATGAACCCTTAGAAGACCCAGACGAAGGAATTTCCTGTGTTGATGATGTTGCAAGAGCAATTATTATGTTGACAGAATATGTAAAAGTGTATGGCAATGAGTCTAGTTCATTAGATAAGATCAAGAAATTAACTGAATTTGTTCTGTCGATGCAAAATGAAAATGGCTATTTTAACAATTTTATATTTTGGGACAAAACAATAAACACCTGGCATCCAACATCTGTTGCACAATTAAACTGGTGGTCATTACGGGCATTATGGGGACTAGAAGCAGCTTATCCTTTGTTGGAAAATGATGTTGACCTGAAACAAAGAATTGAGCAATCTATAATCAAATTAAAAATAAATATAACAAGAGATCTTCCTAGTACTTCTTTGACTACAGCCAATATAAATGGTATAGAAACACCAACCTGGCTTCCTCAAAAATATGCTTCTGATCAGGCCGGCTTATTAATAATTGGGTTGCTCATGAATTACGAAAGAACTTCTGATAATGACAATCTTGTTCTGATTGATGCACTTGCAAAAGGTATCATGATTTTGCAAAAAGGAGATGCCGATCACTATCCATTTAACGCTTTCCTTAGTTACAAAAACCAATGGCACGCTTATGGGAATGATCAGGCTAATGCTTTATTAAAAGCTGGTATAGCTTTAAATAAAAAAGAATACATTAATAGTGCTCTAAGAGAAATAGACAGCTTTTATCCCAAATTGCTTCAAAGTGGTTTTGCAGAAGGCTTTTTTATAGAAGCGCAAGGAAGTAAATATTCTGAAATTAGCAGGACTAAATTCCCGCAAATTGCTTACGGTATAAGGCCAATAGTGTCGGCAACAGCAGAAGCCTACAGATATTCTAATCACAAGAAGCATCTAACACTCGCTAATAATTTTGCAGCGTGGCTGTCTGGAAGCAATGATGCCGGTAGATCAATTTATAACTCTGATACAGGTATTTGTTTTGACGGAATAGTTAGCGCAACCAAAATAAATAAAAATTCAGGAGCTGAATCGACAATTGAATCTTTGTTGATTTTATTAGAAATGGAAAAATTAAAATAATAACGTAAATAACAGTTCAATTTTATTAATTTAACTGGTTTAATAGATAGTCTAGATGTTAAGTCTTGGCATCGAAATAGTAATAAAAAAATAGTTTATATGTGCTGTAGAAGATTATTTTTAGCTATCTAATTTATTATCATAATTTTAAAATCAAAAAAAATATTTTTAAAGAATAAAAAAGCATAAGTATGACAGATATCGCAAATAGGTATAAGAACAATCCCATTTTGTCACCCCCAGATTTGAAAGCTAGTGCAGGGAACATGATTATCGAATGTTTACTGAACCCTGGCGCATTTGAATTCAATGGAAAAACAGGTTTACTTGTCAGAGTAGCCGAAAGAACGGTCCAGAAAGAGGGTCTTTTATCTGTTCCAATATACAACAATATTGGAACAGTTCAAGTTTTAGATTTTAAGCTTGACGATCCAAAATTGAATGCTACAGACTCTAGAGTAATCCAGTACGATGGTGTTGATTATCTCACTACAATATCTCATTTACGGTTGGTTTGGAGTGATAATGGAATTGATTTCAAAGAAGACCCTGACTATTCTTCGCTTTTCGGAGAAGGAGATTATGAATCATATGGTATAGAAGACTGTCGTGTATCTAAAATTGAAGACACTTATCACCTTACTTACACCATGGTATCTTCAAATGGTGTTGGTGTTGGTCTTAGAACCACTACGGATTGGAAAAAATTTGAGAAAAAGGGAATGATTTTTAGTCCACACAATAAAGATTGTGCCATTTTTGAAGAAAAAATCAACGATAAATTTTATGCTTTGCACCGTCCAAGCAGTCCTGAACTAGGTGGTAATTATATTTGGCTAGCAGAATCTCCTGATGGCGTACATTGGGGAAACCATAAATGCATCGCTAAAACTCGCGAAGGGAAATTTGACAGCAAGCGATTAGGAGCTGGTGCCGCACCGATAAAAACAGAAAAAGGCTGGCTGGAAATTTATCATGGCGCCACAAAAGAAAACAGGTATTGCTTAGGGGCTCTTTTACTGGACCTTAAAGATCCTTCTATTGTTATAGCCCGTTCAGAAGAGCCAATTATGGTGCCAACAGAAACTTACGAAAGGACCGGTTTTTTCGGTGAAGTAATTTTCACCAATGGGCATATCATTGATGGAGATAAAATACAAATGTACTATGGAGCAGCTGATGAATTTGTTGGGTTAGCCACATTCTCTATTGCCGCCATATTAAAAACACTAGGACAATAATGGAACAATTAGCAAAAATAGGACTCAAGGATTTTTCCAGGAGCACCAAGATTTTAATCCTTACCAATTTAATTTACGCATTCGTTTTACCCGTAATTGACATTTTCGTGGCATCATATATTATGCGGAATTCTAATGATCCATCTAAAGTAATGATGTATCAATTAGCGATTTACACCGGTATTCCAATTACTTTTTTCATTAATGGTTTTTTACTTAATACGGTCAATATCAAAAAATTATTCTCTCTCGGTATGCTTCTGAGTGGCGTTTCTATGGTATACATGATGTCCTTGGACGAAATCAGTTATGGTGGGTTGATATCCGCTGGATTGATAATGGGAATGTCCTTCGGCTTATATTGGGCCAATAGGGATTATCTAGTGCTGGCGACGACATCAGATAAAACAAGGAATTTTTATTACGGACTGGACACTTTTTTCTATACTTTAACCGCCGTTATCGTACCCGTCATTATTGGATGGTACCTTATGAACGGTAGTGATTCAAGTTCAAATGAAAGCGTAAATTCAGGATATAGGGTAGTTACCGGAGTGGTATTTATATTCACGATTCTGGCTTCTGTAGTATTCCATTTTGGTGATTATGACAAGCCCAGGAATGAAAAATTTCTGTATTTCAAGTTTCACAAACTTTGGACGAAAATGCTTCAAATGGCCGTATTGAAAGGTCTGGCGCAAGGATTTATCGTAACGGCCCCGGCGATGCTTATGATGAAGTTTTTTGCTTCCGAAGGAGCATTGGGAACGGCACAATCAGTAGGAGCCATTATCGCTGCTGTCATTATGTTAATTTTGGGCAAACTTTCCAAGCCTAAGCACCGATTGGTGATTTTTAGTATCGGACTCATCTTTTTCTTTTTAGCTTCCTTTTTCAATAGTTTGATGTTTAACTCCACTGGAGTGATCATCTTCATATTTCTACTGTTGATTGCAAGACCTATTCTTGACATTGCCTACTTTCCGATCCAATTGAAAGTTATTGATTTATTGTCTGAAATTGAAAACAGAAATGAATTTTCTTATATCCTAAATCACGAATTTGGATTGTATGTCGGTCGTCTTGTCGGGGCTGGTACATTTTTGGGTATCGCCTATTTCGGGAATGCCGACGATGCATTACGATATGCCTTACTGATCATAGCCGTGCTGCAATTACTCTCCATCCTCATTGCAAAACAACTTTTGCAACAACAATCTAAACTAGAAAATAAAGATGCGTAAAACAATTCATTTAATAGTACTACTACTCTGTATCAGCTTTAGTTCCTGTCGTACAAATCAAACTTCAGTTGCTGCTAGCCCTGCCGTACAGCAAGAATCAATACAGCGTATTACGGATATGCCCAATTTGCCAAAACCATTTAAAATTATGGATTTCAATCAATTGGCGAAAGACTACGATGCGAAAGTCTATGATGTCAACCAAACAGGAAAATATTGGCCACTAATTTGGAAAGATGACTCCCGCAAGAACTTTGATCAGGAGACCTTCGGTATTTACACTGCTATGGGAGATGTAAGACAAGGTATTGAACATCACAAAGGTATTTTTCATGAATCATTAGGCAGTATAGGGTCTGTAATGGGCGCCAGTTTAGTGGGTATCGACAAGTCTGATCAAAACGGAAAAGACTATGTTGGGATGTTGAAAAATTACTTCAACAGCGACACCAAATGGAATATTATTATGAACAACACTTCTCCAGAAGTAGCGCTTCTTGGAGGCGGTTACGCAAGGGACTGGTGGTACGATGTATATCCCAATTTGATGTTCTATGCCGTAGCCGATTTTTATCCAAATGAAAAAGACTATTCGGACATCCAACGTTCCGTTGCCGATAAATTCTATAAGGCCGATTCAACTATGGCCGGTAATTACCAACATTCGTTCTTCGACTATTCAACACTAGAGCCTAAAAACAGTTGGATTTGCAAACAAGAAGATGTCGCTGCGGGCCATGCTTATGTATTGTATTCAGCCTATCAAAAATTCAAAGATCCAAAGTATCTAAAAGGGGCTGAATCTTCTTTGCAAGCACTATTGAATCAAAAAGACAATCGCTATTATGAAATATTAATGCCTTTTGGAGCCTATGTAGCAGCCCGTTTAAATGCGGAAGAAGGCAGAAATTACGATTATACGAAAATTCTGGATTGGACTTTCAACGGGACACCCGAATGTAGAGAAGGATGGGGAATGCTCCTCGATAATTGGAACGGCTACGATGTTTCCGGCTTAATGGGAAGCACTGTAGATCATGGAGGTTTTGCCTTTTTGATGAATACCTATGATTCTATGTGGCCACTAGTGCCTATGGTTCGTTATGATCCAAGATATGCCAATGTTGTCGGAAAATGGATGCTGAATGCCAGTAATGCCATCAAGTTCTTTTATCCTTATGAGATGCCCGATGAGCACCAAACCATACCGGAACAAAAACAATATACCAAAGGAGTAATCGCCTATGAAGGCTTGATAAAAAAATCGCACCTTAAAAAATACGAAAACCTGGAGGCTCCTGTTGCCATTGGCGACGGTCCAAATTGGGTAGAGGGAAACCCTGATGTTTCCCAATTTAGTGTCTATGGAAGTGGACACGTGGGAATAGCAGGTGCTATTATTGAAAAAACAGATGTTCCTGAAATTCTGAAACTAGATTGTTTGGCCACTGATTTTTACCGCGGGGAGGCCTACCCTAGCTTTTTAATGTACAATCCTTTCGATGGGGACAAAACGGTGACGTACCACACTAAAACTAGCACAAACGTAAATTTATATGATGCCATTTCGCACCAAGTCCTATTAAAAAACGTTTCTAAAGTGGGAAAAGTCACGATACCGGGGCTTTCTTCAAGGTTAATTATTGAAATCCCTTCCGGTTCCAAAATTGTATTAAAGGATGGGAAATATTACGCTAATGACATTGTGGTTTCCTATTTGTAAATTACTCTTTCAATAGAAAGTAAAAATAAAATTACTGAAAGCGGCAATCCGCCTCTCTAATTTACTATCAGAAATGGACGATGGCTAAACCAAGTTACTCGTCCATTTTCTATATTACATACAATGCGGAAGAAGCTATGATAATCAAAAGAAAAGTACTCAAAGAATTCAAACCATTAACACAGTAATAAACGAAAATGAAACTATGAAACCAACGGTGCTACTTTTAATTACTTTTATGTTTTTTTCCTGCAATAAAGAAAAAAAAGCCTACCCTGATAAAGTGTGGTGGAAAGAAACGGTGTTCTACGAAATCTACATGCCCAGCTACAAAGACTCCAACGGAGATGGTTTTAGCGATTTTAAAGGCTTAATATCAAAGTTAGATTATATACAGAGTCTGGGCGTAAAAGGGATTTGGTTGACTCCTTTCCTCGAATCTCCCAAAGTGGACAATGGTTATGATGTTGCCAATTATTACAAGGTGGATTCCACGTACGGGTCACTTGAAGACTTTAAAAAATTCTTGGAGGAAGCCCATAAAAAGGACATAAAAATAATCATGGATTTGGTGGTGAACCACACTTCCACCGATTCAAAATGGTTTCAGGAGTCCCGCAAATCAAAAGACAATCCGTATCGGGATTATTACATCTGGAAAGAGAAACCCAACAATTGGGAATCTTTTTTTGGAGGTTCCGCTTGGGAATTAGACAAAACGACAAACCACTATTATTACCATCAATTTGATACAAGAATGGCCGACCTCAATTGGGAAAACCCTAAGGTGGTTGCCGAAATTCAAAATGTTTTACGTTTTTGGTTGGATTTAGGCGTCGACGGTTTCCGCTTGGACGTGATCAATTTCTTGACCACAGACGGAATTACAAAAGATAACCCAATAAAAGATGGGATTCAAGAGCATCTTAACGACATCAATCAAAAAGGGGTGAAAATAGCTATGAAATCAATAAAGTCTGTCGTCAACGAATATGACAATCGCTTTATTGTGGGAGAAATAGGAAGCGACAAAATAGAGGTTTTGAAACAATACCAATCCCCTGACCTATTGGATGTAGTCTTCAATTTCAACTTTGGAAGCATAAAAGAGTTTTCGGCGCAACAAATATATGATGAGTTGCAAAGTATGGAAAAAAATATGGAAAGTTACCCTACCCTGTTTTTCGGAAGCCACGATATGCCACGTCTTGTTGATCGTTTGGCAAAAGGAAACCCAGAAAGAGCTGAAGCTTTGGCAGCGTTGATGCTCACGGCAAAAGGGGTTCCTTTTATTTATTATGGGGAAGAAATTGGCATGGAAAACATTGAAGCCGATTCCGTCTCCGAAATGATGGATATCCAAGCTAGGACTCACTACGCTCTGTCAATAAAAGAAGGCAAGTCTAAAGAGGTAGCTCTTAAAATCGGAAACGAGCACAATCGGGATAAATCCAGAAGTCCAATGCAATGGAATGCGAAACACTTAGCGGGATTTTCGGATAAATCTTCATGGATAAAAGTGAACCCAAACTACAATAAACTAAATGTGGAGATGCTAGAAGCACAGAATAATTCTTTGTTGAAGAGTTACAAAAGACTCATCGCCTTGCGCAATTCAGAAGCTGTTCTTCAATATGGGAATT
>JBLIHD010000002.1:0-19047 GCA_047636335.1 Flavobacterium sp. | reverse complement strand
AAGTAAAAACTAAAAATCCTGTTGGCCGCGGCGAACAGGATTTTTTTGTGTGGTAAGAAAGGAAAATAAACTGCTTTTATTAATTAGCAATTTCCTGTATTGTATCGGACTCATATATTTTGAATGCTTTATCGTTTCTTTGGGCAATTTTCAAAAGTGCTTTGGCAACAGCGGTACTTTCAATGGGTTTGTATTTTTTTAGTTTTCCAAGCAATAAAAAAGAGAAGGCCTTCATCACAAAAGCACCCGCTTTTTCGCCTAATCTATATTCGTTACGGTTTCCTAACAGAAGCGAGGGCTGTAATACAGCAACGCTTTCGAAATTACAATTTTTAAGAAACGCCTGAATTTCCCCTTTCGTTTTTAGGTAAAAATTCCCGGAATTCGCATCGGCACCAAGTGACGAAATAATAAGAAATTGCTTAACCTTGTTCTGCAATGCAAAAGTGGCAAACTGGCTTGGGTATTCAAAATCAACTTTCCTGAATGCTTCTTTACTTCCCGCTTTTTTGATTGTTGTACCAATGATGCAAAAGAAATCATCTCCGTCAACTAAATCTTTATAGGTTTCCGGTTTGTCAAAATCTATAATATGTTGTGTTAATTTTGCATGCTTTATTCCGGTATCCCTTTTCGAGAAAGTGACTACTTTTTCGTAGTCGTCACTGCCTAATAGGAGTTCCACTAAATGGGAACCTATCAAACCGGTACTTCCTATGATTAAAGCTGTTTTCATACCGTTATTATTTTTTATCCTTACCGAAATTGTATTTTACTTTTTCTACTACTTGCACTTTTGCATTTCCTTTTGGGTATTGTTTTTTCGAAGGTTTTTTAGCGGCTGAACTAGATTTTGAAGGGCTTTTGTCGCCTCTAGACTTTTCTTCGTCTCTTGGTTTCGCTTTAAATTCAGGTCTTTCTTTAGCTCCTTCTTTTGCAGGAATTTGAGCTTTATGTTTTGCTAAAACGTCATTTGGGTTTTTTGGGTTTTCCTTTGTTCCGCGCAAATGAATCACCAAAGCGTTTAGGAAGTTACGTAAAACCTGATCACCACATTCCATGTAGTTTTCATGTTTTTCGTCACGGAAAAAAGCGCCCAATTCGGATTTAGTGATTCTAAAATCCACTAATTCCAATATTTCAACTATTTGGTCATCACGTAACATTAAAGCTACGCGGAGTTTTTTGAAGATATCGTTATTCGTCATCATATTCTAATTTTTTACAAAGGTACGTTTTTAAAGTATTTGTGCGCCAGTTTTGAATTTTGAATTAGCTGCGGTTTAGAATGCGAATTATTTTATCCAAATCTTCGCTGCTGTGATTGGCTGTAATGACAATTCGGTTTAAATCTTTGGCGGCTGCTGGGTATTTGAAATTTGTAATTATTATTTTATTGGTAGCGAATGTTTCAGCGCTATTTTCATCTTCAGGATAAATAATGGGGTAGTCCTTGTTAAAACAGAAGGCTTTTGATTGCACTAAATTGTCGTTCAGATAATCTAAATTATCTTTTAATTTTTGATGTTGGCGAATATAGATATCTTTTGCATCAGCTATTGTTTGGGCAAAAGCGGGACTCATTCCGGCGCTTGAGACAAAAGTTTCATTTTTAGCAATTTGTTTGATAAATTCAGAATCACTGGCAATAACACCTCCGGTTAGTCCAAAGGCTTTCCCCAAAGACGCGAGCATAATTTTCCTTTTGATGTTTGGATAATTAATAGAGGAATAAATACCACAGCCATTTATCCCTAGTATTCCTAGTGAATGGGATTCGTCAATGACCAATGTGATTTCTTTATTATTTGGAATTAACTTTAGAAAAGAAAGATCAATCTCTTTTATTCGAAACGAAGGGAACGAGTCCGTCAGGATTGTTATTTTTTCCTTTACTTCATCTAAAAGCCGGGGGTTGAGTTCTGTCCCAATAAAAAAAGAAATGCTAGTAGGAGTTTTAATCGCGGCATGTGTGTCAGGAAAATGAAAAAAGCAGTCCGTGTAAGAATTTAAGGTGTCAATGACTAACTTCCCGGCTAACATTCCAGATGATGTCGTGAGGGCGGCATCTGCTTTGATAAATTTTGCTAAAAAATGTTCGCTGTGTTCATAGGCGGTCAACTTAATGTTTGCACTTCTGGAGCTACCATAAGAGCTTCCCCATAGTAAAATATTTTTAACGAGAATATTTTGAAAATCGGTATTGGTGGGTATACCTAAGTAGGCAGTCCCGCCAAAATACAGGTAATCCTGATGGTCTATTTCAATGATTCTGTCGGGAGACTTATTGACTTTCATTTATAGGGTATTTAATCTAACTCCGGTGCCGTTCAATTCGGAATAGGATATTACTCCATTTTTTATAGCTGCTCCAGTGGCAATGTCTTCTGCGAGCAATAAAGCACCATCCATATCCACGTAATCCAATTGGGGAAGCAAATGTGCTATCGCGGAGATTCCCACTGATGATTCAGTCATACAGCCAACCATCGTTTTTAGACCAAGTGTTTTTGCTTGCTGAATCATTCTTCTTCCCGGGGTTAATCCTCCACATTTCACTAGTTTGACATTGACGCCGTGAAAATGATTGTGACATTTGGCCACATCTTCTTCTATAATACAGCTTTCATCGGCGATAACAGGTAAAACGGAATGTTTGTATACTTCTTTGTGTCCTTCCCAATTATCCGCTTTTATGGGCTGCTCTAGGAATTCTACGCCTAGTTTTTTTAGCGAAATAGCATTATTAATGGTTTCTTCGACTCCCCAGCCACAGTTTGCATCAATCCTGAAAATGGCATCAGTATGTTTTCGAAGCTCGGTTACAATTTCAATGTCTTCATGGGTTCCCAATTTAATTTTGTATATCGGCCATGGCAATTCCTTCATTTTGCAAACCATTTTCTCTATTGAAGCGATTCCGATAGTGTAATCTGTTAACGGGTTTGTATCAATCGTATAATCCCACAATTCGTATAGTTTTTTTCTTTTTTTACGCGCATACAGATCGGTGTAAGCCATGTCCAAAGCACATAACGCAAACATATCCTCTTTTAAATAAGGATGTATTTTTGCCCAGAACGTTTCAGGAGTTTCATCTGTGGTAAATTCGATAATGGAGCGAATTTTATTCAAATCATCCATCATGACCGGAACGGTTGTTTTGTAATAGGGATTGGAGGTTGCTTCTCCATAACCCGAAAATCCTTCACTTTTTAATTCCACTATCAAAGAGGGCTGTATGTCTATTGATTCCCTGGAAATGGTAAATGTATGTTTTAACTTAAGGTCGTATGCTCTTAATATTAGTTCCATAATTAGTCGTATATATAAAAATTCGAGTTCAATATTTCTTATTTCCTTTTGAATAATGCAATGATTACATTAATACCCCAGCCATTTTACGGCATTTGAAAAACCATCCCTCCACAACTTTTCATTGTGTTCTCCATTCTTGACAATCACCTTTTTCGTTAAATTGAGACAGCTGCATCTTTTTTGGTTCACAATTTTTTCCATTTTGTTTAAATCTGAGACCATGTCTTCACTCTCCTTGTCACCGCACAAGAAATAGATTTTTGTTTTCATTTTCTTGTTGTCCTTGGCCAAATCATATATTTTATCCGAAAACCAAAAGGATGGCGAAAAGACAGCGGTCTTCCCGAATATTTTTGGATATTTTAGGACGGCATAATAGGAAACGAGGCCACCGAGTGAACTTCCCATGATTAGCGTGTTTCTAGTTTTAGTTTTCGTCCTGTATCTACTGTCGATTTGCGGTTTTAAGGTTTTGACGATAAACTCAAGATAGGCATCGGCATTACCGCCGCCATATTGCTCATTTTTATAAGGAGTAAGCTCATCCATTCGCTTATCATTCCCATGTTCTATCCCTATCACAATCACTTGTGCATTGATGCTGTCGAGTTTTTCATCAACATTCCATTCTCCCGCATAGGACGTTTTTGAGTCAAATAGATTTTGCGCGTCATGCATGTATATAACTGAATAGTTTTTATTTGAAGAGGAATAACTCTTTGGCAGATATATCCATATTTTTTTTGATACCTCTAATTGTGGTGCTTTAATGATAAAAGTGGAAACTTGCTTCGAAGCGGTGCTTGGTTGCGCTATGTTTTTTCCAGTCATAAAAAAAAATAGTAGAAGCAAAGTAAATTGTTTAATCATTATCAAGATTTAGGGTTTTCAGTATAAAAATGATATTTTAGCTAAAATTAATAATTTGATGAATACATACGAAGAAAAAAAGAGCTTACTTTTAGAAATGATTGCGTTTTCTAAGGTTGACGGTCATTTGCACAAAAAAGAATATGAATTTTTGTTTCTGATCGCCAATCAACTGAATATTGAAAAAGGAGGTTTCAATGATTTGTTTTATCAAGAGTCGCCCAAATCACAGATAAAGACAGACTTTCAACGAATTCAGCAATTTTATAGATTGGCAATTTTGATGCGCAGTGACGGAACTCTGTATCTAAAAGAATCAGCTGCCATTAAAGAAATCGGTATTAGGATGGGTTTAAATCCAGAAGCAAGCAAACGAGTTCTGAAAAAGATGGAAAAATCCCCGAAAACAATTATTTCAACAGATGTTTTAATGAGTATTTTTAAAGAAGAGCGAAATTAGGATAACTGCGTTTGTAATTTTTTTATGTCATCGCGCAATTTTGCGGCTTGCATGAAATCTAAATCTTTTGCCGCTTTTTCCATTGATTTTCGTTTTTCCCGGATTCGTTTTTCAATTTCGGCTTTGGATAAATACTCAGTTACTTCTTCTGCGGCTGAGTCTAATGTCAGCCCAAGTTCATAGTCCACTAAAGGATTTTTTGTAAAAGCACTTTCGATTTTTTTGTTCAGGGCTTGAGGGACCTGATTGTTCGCTACATTAAAATTGATTTGCTTAGTTCTGCGATAGTCGGTTTCGTCAATGGTTTTTTGCATACTCGCAGTGATTTTGTCCGCATACATTATGGCTTTCCCATTCAGATTTCTTGCTGCTCGTCCAATGGTTTGTGTCAAGGACCGGTGGCTACGCAAAAAGCCTTCTTTGTCTGCGTCCAAAATGGCAACTAGTGATACCTCGGGCAAATCAAGTCCTTCACGAAGTAAATTTACCCCAATTAACACATCAAATATGCCCTTACGCAAATCTTGCATAATTTCAATTCGTTCTAACGTGTCCACATCAGAATGGATATAACGACAGCGAATGTTGACTTTTGTAAGGTATTTCGCCAATTCCTCGGCCATTCTTTTAGTTAAGGTCGTGACCAAAACACGTTCGTCCAATTCACAACGCACTTGAATTTCTTCAATTAGATCGTCAATTTGGTTCAAACTTGGACGGATTTCAATTACAGGGTCTAATAATCCGGTTGGGCGAATAACTTGCTCCACCACGACTCCCCCCGTTTTTTGCAATTCATAATCGGCAGGAGTTGCCGACACATAAATCACTTGGTTTTGCATCGTTTCAAATTCCCCAAATTGCAAAGGACGGTTATCCATCGCTGCAGGAAGTCGGAAACCATACTCCACTAGATTTTCTTTTCGGCTTCGGTCACCGCCATACATGGCGTGAACCTGAGAAAGAGTTACGTGACTTTCGTCAACCACCATCAAATAATCTTTTGGAAAATAATCCAACAAACAAAATGGTCTTGTTCCTGGTAGTCTTCCATCGAGATAACGAGAGTAATTTTCGATTCCGGAGCAATAGCCCAATTCGCGAATCATTTCCAAATCGAAATTAGTCCGTTCTTCCAGTCGTTTTGCTTCGAGGTGTTTTCCAATCTCCTTGAAATAATCGACTTGTTTCACCAAATCCTGCTGGATTTCCCAGATTGCTCCTTGCAATACGTCTGGAGATGTCACAAACATATTGGCGGGATAGATGGTTAGTTTCTCATGTTTCTCGACGACTGCTGCCGTTTTTACGTCAAAAGATTCTATTTCTTCAATTTCATCGCCAAAGAAATGTATTCGAAAGGCATCATCAGCATAGCTTGGATATACTTCGACCGTGTCTCCTTTTATTCTGAAATTTCCCGGAGTGAAATCGGCTTCTGTTCGAGAATATAAACTTTGCACCAATTGGTGCAATAATTCTGTTCGGGAAATAATTTGTCCGCTCTCAATAGGAATTAGGTTTTTCTGAAATTCGACAGGGTTTCCAATACCATACAAACACGAAACGGATGCTACGACTAAAATGTCTCTCCGTCCGGAAAGTAACGAAGCAGTTGTTGACATTCGCATTTTCTCCAGTTCGTCATTGATAGAGAGATCTTTTTCAATAAATACTCCGGTAGTTGGCATAAATGCCTCTGGTTGGTAATAGTCGTAGTAGGAAACGAAATATTCTACCGCATTATTTGGAAAAAACTGTTTGAATTCAGAATATAATTGAGCCGCTAAAGTTTTGTTGTGCGCTAAAACTAAGGTGGGTCTTTGGACTTCCTCAATAACATTGGCCACTGTAAATGTTTTACCGGAACCTGTGACTCCTAATAACGTCTGGAACTTTTCTCCATCAATTATACCTTGAGTTAATTTTTCAATTGCTTGTGGCTGGTCGCCTTTGGGTAGGTAATCGGATACTACTTGGAAATTCATTGGTATTTAAGGGCAAAGTTTTTAGAATTGCAAAGTTACGAAGATTATAATTATTCTGGACAGAAGTTAATTCTAAAAAAAAAACCACCATGCTTAGCATGATGGTTTTTCCATTAATAAAATACTTGGTTTAGAAGCTAAAGCTCAAACGAGCAAAAAGGAATCTTCCGTTTTGTCCAAATTGAGAGGTACGTCTCGAATATACAAATTGGTTACCTGTAGATTGATCAATAGTATTATTAGAAGCAGTAGTAGGTGAATATACGACATTGCCACTACTGTCAACACCAGAAGCTCTCGATGTTATAGTTTGTTTTCCGAAATTAGCAGTAGGATATAGATCAAATAAGTTATTTGCCCCAATCACAAATCTTGCACTTTTAGTAAAATTGTATCCAACGGACAAATCAGTTATTATTTTAGCGTCTAAAATTAAATGTTCGTTTTCTATCGCTTTTCCGTTGACAACAATCGCATTTATTAGCCCATCACCGTTTGCGTCAACAACTTCACCATCAGTTACTTGCCCAAAATACACATTTCTTAAAAAGAAATCGAATTTTTTATAGGAAAGACTATTTGTTAAATTGAATTTTACTCTTGGCACCGCCTCTTCAAGATAGACTCTATTAATTTCTGAATAGTATCTGTTGACTTGACCATTATCAATCAAAATTTGAGAAGCTTTTATCTCTCCTACTTTTCTAGTTTGTGAAAAGGTTCCTGCTAAGTCATTTTTCAATGTTACAGTTTCACTTAAGTCAATTTTATGGCTAATTACAACATCTAATCCTTTTGATCTCGTATTAATTGAATTAGCAAAAAACTGAGCGGCTGTAGCTCCAGCAGCATCAAATATACTTTGTAATTGTGCTCCGGGTGAACCAGCAGTTTGCGTTCCAGTAGGTCTTGCAAATTGATCTGTTAATACGACTCTATCTTTTATATAAACACTGTAAGCATCAGCAGTAATAGTTATTTTTGCAGCTGGAATTTTTGCTGTAAAACCGATGCTACCACTCTGCGATTCTTCTTGTTTTAATTTAGGAATCCCTATCAATGAGGCAGCTTGAGAATCATTATTAAAGGTTCCTACTTGTACAGCTACTCCACCACTGAATTGTGTAGAAGTATTGTTAAAATAAATTTGGTGTAGTGAAGGTGCTCTAAATCCAGTTGCAACGGCTCCTCTTAAATTGAAGTTAGCAGAGATTTTGTAAAGAGTAGCGAACTTATAATTTAAAGTACTTCCAAAATCAGAATAATTTTCAAAACGTATCGCTCCGTTAATCATCCATTTTTTAGTAACATCATATTCTAAATCAGCATAAAGTGCTGCACTGCTGCGACTTTGATTTACTGCATTTGTAGGGCTAAAACCAGGAAAAACTTGCGCGCCGCCAGTGCGAATAGCGCCATAAAAATCAGTTGGTCTATTAAGTGTTGCCGTACTTGAATTGACACGAGCGCCACTTACATCATAAGAAGAATAAGATTTTTCTTCTCCTGCTAAAATTGCGTACTTTTCGTTCCGGAATTCTGATCCGAAGGCAACATTTAGTTTATCAAATTTTTTACTAATATCAAAATTAGTAGTATTTTGAGCAAAGGATAATGTACCCGAATCAAATGTTGAAGGTGATGATTTTCCTAAAGTGGCGTTAATTGAATTTTCTACATTAAAACCAAAAGAGTTTTTACCATACGAGTTGCTTAGGTCATAATTCCAAGTTTGAAAAATTTTACCTCGTAAACCTACGGCTGCAGATACGTCGCTAATTTCTGAATGAATTTCTGGTAAAAATCCGTTAGGATATACAGCAGTACTTGCATTTGCAGTAGCTGGTCTTCTATAATTACCCGCTGCAGCACCATTTCTATTACTGTATCCTCCAAACGCATATAGTTCAGAATTTTTGGATACCGGGTAGGCTGCATTAATAAATATTTGGCTGCTTACTAATGATGATTGTCCTACTCTTTGATTAAAATCTCTTCTAGTTAATCCTCTTGCGGCGATTTCTTGATCTGTATTGTCAAATTTTAAAGCAGCTTGCATTTGCCCTAAAGTAGTAGCTGTTCCAATGTTTAATGATTGTTGTGTTGAAAAATTATTATTAGCTGAGTTTGAAGGTAATGAGTACAGTTTAATGGTGTTAAATAAAGTATTTTGATTTGCTGCAGTCATATTATTAATATTTCCAAAATAAGAATTAATATCTATTCCATCAGCGGTGGATAAACGCTCGATAGTGTTGTATCCAGTAAATTCTTGTCTTGTGTCACCCGCCAATCCTGCTCTACTAGTTTGATCTCTAACTTGAAAACTAGCAGTGGCATTGATAAAACTTTTATCTTTACCAAGGCTAGTTCCATAATTTAAATCTAATTGAACGTTATTTCCGTCGTTACCACCTGCATGGTTGTTTGCTCCTTTAGAAAAATGACTACCAGCAAAAAGAGCAACGTCTAATTTATTTGTATTTTTCTTTACATTTAAGTTAATGACCCCAGCGATAGCATCTGAACCGTATTGAGCAGATGCTCCATCTCGCAGTACTTCGATTCTTTCAACAGCAAATGCAGGTATAGCATTTAAATCGGTACCAACTGCCCCTCTACCCGGTGATCCATTAACATTTACTAGTGAAGAGGTGTGCCTTCTTTTTCCGTTTACTAGAACTAAAACTTGATCAGGTCCTAGTCCGCGTAGCTGGGCTGGATCGATATGATCTGTTCCATCAGCAACGGTTTGAGTAGCTGATGTAAATGAAGGTGCAACCATATTCAAAATTTGGTTTAAGTTTACTTGTGGTCCTTGTGAAACAATATCTTTCATGTTTATCACGTCAATTGGAACAGCTGATTCTGTAACTGTTCTTGCAGTACTACGAGAACCAAGGATCACAACATCCTGAAGTGTTTCACCACTTTCTGCTAAAGAAACATTAACGGTGCTTTCTGTAACTTTAATGTCTTTAGTTTCTAGACCAACATAGGAAAATTGTAATATATCTCCAATTTTAGCCATGATAGAATATTTACCATCTCCATCGGTGGTTGTCCCTTTGTTGGTTCCTTTTACCAGAACAGAAACTGCTGGCAAGGTTCCTTTTGCACCGTCTCTAACGACACCGGAAACTTTAATTTCTTGAGCAGTTAATCCTGCAGAAAAAATTAAGGCTAGCATAAAAATAATGTTTTTCATTGTTTTTGATTTTATTTAAAATTTTGGCTAATCTACATATTTATTCGACATGTGTTATTTAAACGTTAAAAAATAAAAAATAATCAATAGGATGTTCTATTTTAAGCTTATTATAGACAGTTGTCACTTTTAACGACATTTTTTTATTAATTAGATAATTTTATGCTCATTATTGATTTTGGTTGTGGTTATTGAATTATTATTAAGGTGTGGTTTTTACTGATAATACTTGGCAGATTTACTATTCATACGTTTTTGGGCAAAAAAAAGTCTAATTAAAAAAATTGACAGTATCCTGTTAATTGTTAAAATTAGACTTAGTCTGACTTTTATAGGCCGGTCTGGGAGAAAACCTGTTTTACGCTACCTATTCAAATTTCCATTCTTTCTGTTGAGATTCACTTAAGAATGTCCAAGCAATTATGCGGCTGTTTTTTTGGCCTTGAGCCATGTCAATTGTTTTTACTTCAACAACATTTACTTTGTTTAACGTTTTATAGATGCTCGATAGGTGAGATTGTTTAGAGACTAGGGTAGTGAACCATAAACATTGCAGAGGATATTTAGCACTTTCATAAATCATTTGTGTAATGAAACCGAGCTCTCCGCCTTCACACCATAATTCCGCATTATGACCACCAAAATTTAATACGGGCTTGGTGGTTTTGGTGTTTTCTAGATTATTCACTTTTCGTACGCTACTTTTTGTAGCTTCTTCTTGAGAGCTGTGAAAAGGGGGGTTACAAATAGTGAAAGCGAATTTATCTTCGGGTGTAATTATGTTTTTAAAAATAAAACGCGATTCGGTTTGTTGCTGCAAACTAATTGTGTCAATCAGTTTTGGGTTGCCCTCAATTATTTTTTCGCAATTTTCAATCGCTTTTTCATCGATATCCGTTCCCACATAACTCCATCCATAAGTGGCATTCCCTATTATTGGATAAATGCAATTTGCCCCTATACCAATATCTAAGCCTTGTACCGTATCTCCTTTAGGAATTACTCCATTATTGCTTTTCGCCAATAAATCGGCAATGTAATGAATGTAGTCAGCTCGTCCGGGAATGGGAGGGCATAAATAGTTTGCAGGAATATCCCAATTTCTAATATCGTAATACGTTATTAGTAAAGCGCTATTTAAAGCCTTTACTGCTTCCGGGGTGCTAAAATCGATTGTTTCGATATGGTGTTCGTTAATGGAAACAAAAGGTTTTAGTTCGGCACAGTTTTCAATTAATAGTGTAAAATCATACCGGAATCTATGTTGATTTCTTGGATGTAAATTGGTTTTCTCTGTATTCGTTTTAGGTGTCATTTTATGTGTTTCAGTGCGAAAATTGTAATTTCTTAAATGTTAGAATCTAAAGCAAGTTATATAAAAATCAACTGCTTCGATGATTTATTTCTGCTTTTCCGAGATTAATAACTAATCTGTACATTCCATCATCAGCAAGTCGCCCAGATCGTGTTCTATTGTTACGATTCCGTCATTGACTACATGATTGCTACTTCCTGTTCGATAACCTATAGTTAAGGTGTCGTTTTGCAAAGGGTAAAATAAGTTTTCAGAGTGAATTCCGGTTACCTGACCTATTGGTATTAGTGAAATGGGTGTATTTGCAGTATACCATTTCTCAAATTTTTTAGGTAATAAAAAGACTTTAGAATTGTCATCGAGTATGACAATCTTTAATTTTTCCCTATATCGTACAATATTGGTTAGATTCGTGATAGTATGGTCAGTACGTTTTCCGGTAGCCCAAACCACATTTACAGCTGGAATATTCCTTTGGTGGAGATAATCAAACGCCTTTTCCAAATCGGTTTTGTCTTGGTCTGGAGTATGAACTATTTCAATAGGGTATTGTTTTTCTTTGTAATAATTGGCGTCAAAATCACGGTCGAAATCACCTAATAGGACATCTACTTTTATATTCAGTTGCATAACCCTTTCCATAGCGGAGTCCAAAACTATAACTAAAGGGGACCATTCTAACAATTGCCCCAATAATTCGGGATTGCATGAAGCGCCATTTGCAATTATTAATGCGGGTTCTTGGTCATCGCGAACAATATGGTGTGAGGACATTTTGAGAATAGGGGTTAAGGTATAGAGTCGTTAATAAAATTATATTTTTTGCAAAGATAGAAAATAGTTTTCAATCCAAATTTTGATTTTGTGACTTCTATAAGTACCGATAATTAAGAACGATCTAAAAACAATACTAAGCTACTCAATTGTATATATTTTAGTGTCAGCTTCACTTATTGAGAAATAACCCAAAGGGAAATTATCTGGATTTGTAGTATTAATAACATTCCCTCTTACTGTTGCTGGAGGTGACTGAAACGGACTACCGCCAGTACTTCCAGCGACACTTACCAAAACATTCATATAATTATAATAAGGTTTTGACACCCCGTAGTGAGTGACTGTAACCTTATCTCCAATTTGTAAATTGTCGCTTTGTGAAACACTGAAAAATTTATTTCCTTGAAAAAAAGTATCTTCATCAGCATAAAAATTTTGTTTAGCAGCGTTAGAGTAATTGTATTGATATAAATAAAAGTTGCTTTCATTTGCAGGATCTGTATAGTAGGTTTTAATTTCTACATCGGTTCCTGTAAAACCACCCTTATTATTTTGGATAATCTCACTAATCGGAGCGACTGATTTTAAAGTTTCGATTGCAGTATAGGTTTCTCCCTTATTTATAATTGTTAAAGTATAAGCTTCATTAATGGCAGGTATAAAATTGGAGCAAGTATATACTCCAGTATCTGAAAGCTCTATAAATTTGAATGTGATATTTGAATTGTTTTTTATGGAGACTGTCGCTCCCGAAACTGTTGGGACTTGATTGCTGTAGTAATCTGTGGTGGTAGTTAGTTTAATTTTTTGTTCCCGTCCAGATGTACCTTTATACCAATTTATAGAAGCTTCTATAACTAGCTTTGGAGCATCAGTTTTTAAATCGATGGAAACCACGTCTTCGCAACCGTTCAAGAAAACAGCTAGTATAAGTATTAAAAGAATATTTATTTTTTTCATCTGATTAGAATTTGAAGTTATAGCTTACGGCAGGAACAATACCAAAAATAGAAGTTCTCACCGCTTCGTTATTTCCGGTATCCGCATTTTCCCTGAAACTTATAGATGCTGCGTTTCTTCGGTTATATAAATTGTAAACACTAAAAACCCATTCGGCTTTCCAGTTTCTGTCATTGTTTTTACGTGGTGTTAATGTTGCGGCAATGTCAAGATGATGATACGCTGGCAAGCGATTCTCATTTCTCAACCCGTAACTGGGAACGGTCACACCTAGGTATTCGTACTGCCCTTTTGGATAGGTTACTGGTTGTCCACTTTGTAATGAAAAATTGGCTCCGAAAGACCATTTTTCGTTTAAATTATAATTACTGGTAATGGCAATGTTGTGCAATTTATCATAAACAGAATTGTACCATTGACCATTATTAATCCCCGCTTCTAATGGTGTTCTTCCTGGTGTTTGCTGCTCGGATTTAGCTAACGTATACGATATCCATCCGTTCAATTTGCCTTCGTTTTTCCGAAACATTACCTCTAAGCCGTAGGATCTTAATTGGCCGTTAAGAATTATTTGCTCTATTGCTTTATTGGCAATTAAATCGGCGCCATCGATGTAATCCAATCTGTTTAGCACTTTTTTATAATATGTTTCTACTTCAAGGGAATACATTTTATCACTGAAATTTTTAAAATATCCCAGAGCAACCTGGTCAGCAATTTGTGGTTTAATATATTTGTCGCTGGGCGTCCAGACATCTAGTGGAGTAGGAGAAGAGGTGTTTGAGATTAATTGTAAATATTGTGCCATTCTATTGTAACTCGCTTTGACAGATTGGTCGTCATTGATTTTATAGGCAATAGAAAAACGAGGCTCTAGGTTGTCGTAGCTTTTAATCGTTTTGTTTTTGCCATAGAATTGAGTGCTTATTGGAGTAGCCTTTTCATATAGTTGTAAATCAGTATTGAAGGTGATAGGGTTGTTATCTACATAATTATTTACGGTAGATTGTCCTAAACGATAAAACATACTGTAACGTAAGCCATAGGATAAAGAGATTTTTTTCGAAATTTCTTGCTCAGCGCTCAGGTAAACAGCCGGTTCAAATGCGTATTTCTTATCCAATTGGTCAAAATTAAATCCGGAATTGGCATCGGAAGGTCGAATGGTTCCCGGATTAAAGTCGTAATAAATCGCATTTACTCCATAATTTAATTTGAAGCTATCAGAAATGTAATTCTTGAAGTCGTATTTTATGTTGTAGTTCTGAATCCCAGAATCCCATTTGAAACCTACAAAATCGAGATCTAGTCCGTAGTAATAATCACTATAAATAAGAGATAAATTAGAAAACAACTTATCTGAATACAGATGGTTCCATCGTAAGTTTAAAGTTGAGTTTCCGTAAATATTCATAAATCTATTGTTCAGACTAAAAACATCTCTACCAAAATATCCGGATAAGTATAAGTTGTTATTTGTATTCAATTTATAACTCAGCTTAGCATTCAAATCATAAAAATAAGCAGCGTTGTCTTTTTGGTCTTCGGATAGCTTTAAAAATAAATGAGCATAGGAACTTCTGCCTCCGAAAAGGAATGAACCTTTGTCTTTTACTAATGGCCCTTCTGCCAAAATTCTACTGGAGATCAATCCAATTCCACCATTTACATGAAAACCTTTACTGCTACCGTCTTTTTGGTAAATGTCCAAAACAGATGAAGCTCTTCCTCCATAACGGGCTGGAATTCCTCCTTTGTATAGCGTTAAATCTTTTATTGCATCAGGATTAAAAACGGAGAAAAAACCAAATACGTGCGAGGAATTAAATATAGTAGCTTCGTCCAATAAAATTAAATTTTGGTCGGCACCGCCACCACGAACGTTGAATCCAGACGCTCCTTCACCAGCATTAGTAACTCCGGGAAGTAATAACAGTGATTTTATTATATCGACTTCGCCTAGAACGACAGGCATTTTTTTTATGGAGCTAATCGATAGTTTATTGAGACTCATCTCTGGAGAACGGATATTAGTGCTTGAATTTTGACCAGAAATAATGACTTCTTTTAGAACTTCGCTACTGTCAAATAAGCTAAAGTTAGTCTTCGTATTCTCTGATAGTTCTACTTTTTCAGTAATGGTTTGAAAGCCGATGTAGCTAATTTCTATATTATAACTTCCTTCAGGAAGTGTAATGGAATAAAAACCATACTCATTGGTACGGGTAGCCGATTTTATTTCAGGAATATATACATTTACTCCAATCAGTGTTTCGTTGTTTTTACTATCGGTAATTATTCCGCTTAGAGTAAATTTATCTTGCGAAAAAGAAGAAATAGTGATTAAAAGAAAGGCAAATAGGAAAATGTATTTTTTTGAAATCATTTCTTAAAGTTTGAATTGCAAATTTGGGTAAAAGATAAGTAAAATGCGACTAAACAATGGTTAATATAGTATTAATAAAAAAAGACAACTGTTTCCAGTTGTCTTTTTCATATTTGATAACAGTTAAAATCGAATTAAGCGATGTTAGCCAATACAGCATTTAATGTTTCGCTCGGACGCATTGCTTTGTCTGTTAATTCCGCATTTGGTTGGTAATAGCCGCCAATCTCTTGTGGTTTCCCTTGTGACCCAATTAATTCCTCACTAATTTTAGCCTCATTTTCTTCCAATTCTTTTGCTATAGGAGCAAAGATGATTTCTAATTCGTTGTCTTTAGTTTGAGCCGCTAATGCTTCAGCCCAATACTTGGCAAGATAAAAATGCGAACCGCGATTATCAATTTGACCTATTCTACGGGCAGGTGATTTGTCGTTTGCTAAGAATTGCTCTGTAGCCAAACCTAAAGTTTCTGATAATACCAATGCTTTTGAATTATTAAAAACAGTACCTAAATGTTCTAATGAGACTGCTAATGCCAAGAACTCACCAAGGGAATCCCAACGTAGGTACCCTTGCTGGGTAAATTGATCTACGTGTTTTGGAGCAGATCCACCAGCGCCAGTTTCAAACATTCCACCGCCGTTCATCAAAGGAACGATAGATAACATTTTTGCTGAGGTTCCTAATTCAAGAATTGGAAATAAATCGGTTAAATAATCACGTAACACGTTTCCGGTTACCGAGATTGTGTCTAATCCTTCTTTGGTTCTTTCCAATGTGAAATTTGTAGCTTCGATCGGATTTAGAATTTGGATATCTAAACCTGTCGTATCGTGGTCTTTTAAATATTTTTTTACTTTTTCGATTACTTTTCTGTCATGTGCCCTGTTTTCGTCTAACCAAAATATGGTAGGTGTAGTAGTGGCACGCGCTCTGTTTACCGCTAGTTTTACCCAGTCCTGAATAGGAGCGTCTTTTACTTGGCACATTCTAAAGATGTCTTTTGCTTCAACGGCTTGTTCCATCAAAACAATTCCTTTGGTATCGATCACACGAACAACTCCGTTTGCAGTCATTTGGAACGTTTTGTCATGAGAACCATACTCTTCCGCTTTTTGCGCCATCAAACCTACATTTGGTACACTTCCCATCGTTGTTGGGTCAAAAGCACCGTGTTTCTTGCAGAATTCAATCGTAGCTTCATAAACTCCCGAATAAGAACGGTCTGGAATTAGTGCAATCGTATCCTGATGTTCTCCATCGATATTATACATTTGTCCCGAAGTACGAATCATTGCTGGCATGGAAGCGTCAACAATTACATCTGAAGGCACATGAAGATTCGTGATTCCTTTGTCTGAATTTACCATTGCTATGGCCGGACCATTTTCAAGCGCTTGATTGATGGCGGCTTCTATTTCTGCTTGCTGAGGGTGTTCCGCAATTTTTGCGTACACATCACCTAATCCATTTCTCGTATCGACATTCAATTCATTAAAAAGAGCGGCGTATTTTTCGAAGACATTTTTGAAGAAAACCTCAACAACGGCACCAAAAATAATCGGATCCGATATTTTCATCATCGTCGCTTTTAGATGTACCGAAAACAGTACGTTTTCTTGTTTAGCCTCTGCGATCGTTTTAGCCACAAAACTTTTCAAAGCACTTAGACTCATTACAGAAGTATCTATTATTTCGCCTTCCTTCAATGGCGTGCTAGCTTTCAAAACGGATGTAGTGCCATCTGTCCCTATAAACTCAATTTTCACGTCAGTTGCTTCCGGAACAGTCAACGACTTTTCAGTTCCGTAAAAATCACCGTTTTCCATTGTCGCTACTTTTGTTTTTGAGTCAGCTGACCAAGGCCCCATGGAGTGCGGATGAGCTTTCGCGAAGTTTTTAATGGCTTTTGGGGCTCTACGGTCTGAATTTCCTTCACGTAAAACAGGGTTTACCGCAGAACCAAGAATCTTGGAATATTTTGATTTAACGTCCTTATCATCGTCATTTTTAATATCTTCAGGAAAATTGGGTATTTTGTATCCGTGTGCTTGTAACTCCGCAATAGCCTCTTTTAATTGAGGAACCGAAGCGGAAATATTAGGCAATTTTATGATGTTTGCTTCAGGGGTAGTCACTAATTGTGCGAATTCGGATAAAGCATCGGGAACCCTTTGGTCTTCAGTCAGGAATTCTGGGAAATTAGCCAATATTCTTGCTGCAAGAGAGATGTCTTTAGTTTCTATTTCAATACCTGCTGTTGCAGTAAATGCTTTAACAATTGGTAAAAAAGAATAAGTCGCTAACAATGGCGCCTCATCCGTTAAGGTATAAACAATCTTTGTTTTTTGTGTCATTTTTTTATTTTTATAATCGTATCCCTCAAGAGTAGGATGTGAAATGTGTATTATGCTTAAAATTAAGCGACGCAAATATATGAAAAACAGACGGAAATTAATGCGAGTTATAGATAGAAATATATCAATTGTGGGATTACTTACCTACTTAATCTAAAATTGTTATTTCTTCTAATGTCTTTGTCTGCCAATTAGGGAGCTTAATTAAAAAAAAGCAAAAAAAAAGTCCCGACACCGTCGGGACTTTTATGATAAAGGGATGTTTGACTATCTTCTTTTGTCTTTGATTTTTGCTTTTTTACCGGTAAGTTCTCTGAAGTAGAAAATTCTAGCTCTACGAACTGCACCTTTTTTGTTGATTTCAACTTTTTGCAAAGCCGGTAAGTTTACAGGGAAGATACGCTCAACACCTACAGAACCGGACATTTTACGAATTGTAAAAGTTTCTGTGTTACCAGAACCTCTTCTTTGGATAACAACTCCTTTAAAAAACTGTGTTCTAGTTTTTTCACCCTCTTTAATCTCGTAGTAAACGGTGATGGTATCACCAGCTCCGAATGCAGGGAAATCTTTTTTAGTTACTAATTCGTCTTGAACGAATTTCATTAAATCTGCCATGATAATTTTAATTATGGTTTTTTATCAAATCAACATTCACGGATCTCGCCAGAGGTTGGTCTAAAGTGGCCGCAAAAGTAGAAAATTATTTTGAATTATAAATTATAAATTTTGAATTATTTAAATCCTTGTTTTGAGACATTTAGAATTTAAAAATGGAACATTTATAAAAACTCTCATTCTTCCAGCAAATCTGGGCGACGATTCTTAGTGTGTTCATAGGCGCTGTCTTCCCGCCATTTGTCAATTTTGGCAAAATTACCGCTAGTCAGAACCTCAGGGACTTTCCATCCTTTGTAATCCGCAGGTCTTGTGTATATTGGGCCTGACAATAACCCGTCCTGGAAACTATCCGTCAAAGCAGAGGTTTCGTCGCTCAAAACTCCTGGAATCAATCGGATTAAGGCGTCCGATAATACCAAAGCCCCCAGTTCACCTCCGCTCAATACGTAATCGCCAATAGAGATTTCTTTTGTAATGAAATGGTCGCGAACGCGCTGGTCCACTCCTTTATAATGTCCGCACAAGATGATGATATTCTCATACATAGACATAGTATTTGCCATTTTTTGGTTCAAAGTTTCTCCGTCCGGGGACATATAAATAATTTCGTTGTATTCTCTCTCGCTTTTCAATTGCGTTATACAGGCGTCAATGGGCTGCACGGTCATCACCATGCCGGCTCCGCCACCGTATTGGTAATCGTCGACACTTTTTTGTCGGTTCGTGGTATAATCTCGTAAATTATGAAAATGAACTTCTACCAATCCTTTGTCAATGGCACGCTTCA
>JBLIHD010000001.1:0-23640 GCA_047636335.1 Flavobacterium sp. | reverse complement strand
TTTTTCACTTTTATTTAAGGGTAATATTTCGTTTTTATTCTTTAATAAAGTAATGGATTCCGCTGCTGAATTGTAAGCAACATCAATAAATTCCTGCGATCCAAATTTCGGGTAATCCTTTAAATCCGCTGTTTTATTTTGAAACAAATTAACCTCAAATTTCATCTTCAAAATTCTCGAAACCGCATCATCAATTCTGGACATTGGCACTTCTCCTTTTGTAACTAAATCCAATAAATCATCATAAAATGTGTAATCTTCAGGAACCATACTCATATCAACGCCAGCCATTACAGAGATTTTTACAGCCTCTCTATTGTTTTCGGCAACTTTATGTCTGGTATATAGGTATATAATGTCTTTCCAATCAGTAACAACAACACCGTCAAATCCAAGTTCGTTTTTCAGTACATCTGTAATCAAATGTTTGCTGGCATGGACTGGCGTACCATTTATTTCTCCAGAACTTATCATGATGCTTTTTGAACCCGCTTTGATTGCGGCTTGATAGATGGTCAAGTCATATTGTCTTAGAATACGTTCCGGAATGATACTTGGCGTTCTGTCTTTACCGGTTGTGGTGCTTCCGTACCCAATAAAATGCTTCATACAGGAAGCTACATGATATTTAGAGCCAACATCATTTCCTTGAAAACCCTCAACCATTGCAGCTCCCATTTGAGAAGATAAATAAACATCTTCCCCAAAAGATTCCCACATTCGAGACCAAGCTGGGTTTCTTGGCAAATCTAAATCTGGAGAAAAAACCCATGGAATAGAGGAAGCTCTGGTCTCGTATGCCGATATTTCAGCCCCTTTTTTTACTAATTCTGTATTAAATGTAGCTGCCATTCCTATTTGTTGTGGGAATAAGGTGGCGCCTAGAGTGTAACTTGAACCGTGGATGGCATCAATTCCGTATAAAACGGGGATTTTTAATCTTGTTTTGTTGGACTCATTATTAATCGTCGTGATTACTTCTTTCCATCTTTGAATTGTAGGTGCGCCAGGATTGGGAACATTTAAAACAGACCCGATATGATAGTCTTGAATGGCCTCTTTCAATTTTACCATATCAAATACACCAGACTTTCCTTTTTCCTGAAAGTTAGTTACAGTGATCTGGGTCATTTGACCTATCTTTTCTTCAATACTCATTTTTGAGAGTAACTCAGATACTTTTTTGTCTATTTCCGTTTTTTTGGCATTGGTATTTTGGCTCTGGGAGCTCGCTGAAAAGAGTATTGATCCAAATAATAAAAGGCTTGTTATTTTCATTTTTTAATTTATTGTTGGTTGTTTTTAGGAATATGGTTTTTTAAATAGTGGTTTAATGGATATTAAATTAAATGGTTTTTTTTGAGACTTGATGCTTTGTTGAAGCCATTAGAGTGTATTTGTTTACTTTAACGTTTTCGTTTTTGATAATTCTTTTTCGAAAAAGCCCTTATTTTTATTTAAAGGAGCGTGTTTTTCTAATTTTATAAGAATAAAAAAACCCCATTCGTTTGAAGCGAATGGGGTTTTGATGTTGTGTTTTCAATATTCTATTGAAACAGAATTGCAATAAGGTTATCCTATCCGTGATACACTCTTGAAGCAACGATTTTGTCTTCTCTAATATCTAATACTTCGGCGACAAGTATCTCCTCCTCATTGTCTGCCGTTCTTATGTATTCCATAAAAACACGGTCTCCGTTTGCGGTAAGAGAGGTTACTTTATAGCTTAAACTCGGCAATCGGTCAAAAGCGTCTTGCCACCATTCGCGTAAGGCTTGTTTGCCTGTCACCAAACCGTTTGTTTCGGGTTTATGAATTTTTAATTTAGGGCTGAAATGTGCCGCATCGTCATCATATAGAGACAAAAGCTTATCTAATTCTTTATTGTTGAACGTCTCGAACCATTTGAAAGCTATTGATTGCAATTTTTCAGGTGTCATTGTAGTTTTTGGTTTTAATTAAAAAAATCCCGTTTCGCTCACACGAAAGGGATTTTAATTTTATGATTTCAATGAATGTTAAACGTTCTTCAAGTTGATAATCTCTTGGTCATTAAGCAGTCTCCAGTTTCCTCTAGGCAAATTCTTTTTAGTCAAACCTGCAAAAGCGACTCTGTCTATTCGCAAAACATCGTAACTAAAGTGTTCAAAAATGGCACGAACCACTTTCACGTTTGAAGATCTTAATTTCAAACCGATTTCGCTTTTTGCTTCTCCTTCAATATAACTTACGTCTTCAACAAAAACTCTGTGCCCATCGAGGGTAAGACCTTTGTTTATTTTTTCTAAATCCTCAAATTTCAGGTTTTTGTCTAATGAAACCTGGTAGATTTTAGATGATTTTTGACTCGGTAAAGTAAACTTACGGATCATGTCAGTATCGTTCGTAAACAATAACAGACCTGTAGTATTTTTATCCATTCTGCCAATAGCTCCAATTTTTGCATTGGTGGACCCGCGAACCAATTCCATTACATTGCGGTATTCCTGACCTTCGTCAAGTGCCGTTGTAAAGTTTTTAGGTTTGTTCAACAAGATGTACACTTTTTTCTCTGGAGTCAAAACAGATCCATCAAAATTTACCACATCACCTGGTTTCACCATATATCCCATTTCAACAACTGGAATTCCATTTACTTTTACGTTCCCAGATGTTATGTAAATATCCGCGTCGCGTCTTGAGCAAGCGCCAGAATTGGCGATGTATTTATTAAGACGAATTTCATCTTTTACTTTTGGTCTTTTTGGTGCCTGATTTGGTTTTTTTTCCACTTTGTCAGTAACAACTTCTGCAACTTTAGTATTTATTTTTGCTTTTTTTGGCCCTTGTGCCCTTTTTTGCATCGCAGGTTTTGGCTTGTTCGAGCTAGGTCTAGAACTTGTTGGTCTAGCACCGCTTTTATTATTATTGCCTTCCTTATTATTCATAATATTCCATAATTTGTGCAAAGATAGTATTTATATAATTGCTAATCGATAATTGGGATTATAAAACGCTAACTATCTAATTAATAAGGGGATTGAGAGGACAGGCATGATGTTTTTAAGTAGCTGTTTCCCGCTATTCGCTGTGTCTTTTTTAAGGTGGCTAAAAATCGCCTTAAAAAAGGATGCCGCTGCTATCGGAGCTATGACTTGACTGTCTTTAAGGTATTTTGTAGGATTTGGGTATTTTGGGATGCGGAATTAATGGAAATAAAGTGCGGTTCTAAATCATCATAAGCATTTTTTTGCCATTCCATAATACGGATGGATCGATGAGCACGATACAAAAAACGCCGGCGACTATTAAGAATTTTAGTACGTTATGTAACAACAGATAATGCTCTTTTTTTTCGGATTTCCATAAGTAAATCAAAAAGAAAATTAAGATGATCAAACAAGCATAAAAATAAATGTCCATATACCCTACGTCATAGATGTCCACCAAAGCATAAACAGGAAATACCGTTAAAATCGTTAAGACTGTGATAATCTTTTTAGAGAGTAATTCCCCGTATAGAATGGGAATGGTTTGGTAATCATCGACTAAATCGCCTTTTATATTTTCTAAATCTTTGATCATCTCCCGCACGAGCAGCAAAAGCAAAAGAAAACTTGCATGTGCAAAAATAACTGCAAAGTGGCCTTTGCGATTTTCTATTTCTTCAAATGACAAGCTGTTGTAGTAATGTAAGAGTATGGCAAAAAAGGGAACAACCGCCATAATTGCAGCCGTTAGATTTCCTACCAAAGGGTATTTCTTTATTTTATGGGAGTATAACCAAATCACGAAAATATAACTTGAAAAGAAAAAGAAGGCCCTCCATGAAATGAGCAGGGCGGTGAAAGCAACTATAAAATTTAATATAAAATAGACGGTCAATTTAGTCTTTTTGCTTATCAATCGATCCAACATGGATTTGTTGGGACGGTTGATGAGGTCTTTTCGGCTGTCGTAAAAATTGTTGATGATGTAACCTGAAGCAATCGCTAAAGAGGAAGCGAAAACGAGTAAAAACAAGTCTAAATCTAGTAAAATATTCAACGCCCCTTTTTCGGGTGCCAAAATAAAGATGGCCGACAGGTATTGCGCTAAAATAATAATTGGAATATTATAGCCTCTAACGACAGAGAACAAACTGACAATTTTCATTATTAATAGTTTGTTTTTTCTGCTTAACATTTGTGAAGTTTAAAGTTTAAGTTTTTAAATTGTTTCGTAAAATTAAACTATCAAAGAAATTTTGTTTAGAATTGGTACACCACTTCCAGTTTATAGTCCTTTAGGGATAATCGGGCGCGTTCCATATCCTCGGTAAAACCTAAAATATAGCCACCACCGCCAGAGCCGCATAATTTCAAATAGTAATCGTTAGTGTCAATTCCTTTTTGCCAAATGGCATGGAATTGTTCCGGAATCATGGGCTTGAAATTATTCAAAACCACTTTTGATAATTTTTTGGTATTCATGAATAAAGACTTCATGTCCCCACCAAGGAAATTCTCGACGCAAGCATCAGTGTATTTTACGAACTGGTTTTTCAGCATGGTACGGAACCCCTTGTCTTTCAGGTTTTCCATAAAAATAGTAACCATAGGCGCCGTTTCCCCTACAATACCTGAATCTAACAAGAAGACTGCGCCTTTGCCGTCCAAAGTTTGATTCGGAATGCCAGTTGCTTCAATATTGTCTTTGGAATTGATTAAAATAGGAATACTCAAATAGCTGTTTAAAGGATCAAGACCAGAACTTTTCCCGTGAAAAAAGCTCTCCATTTGAGAGAATATATTTTTTAACTGCAATAGTTTTTCGCGAGTCAGGTTCTCGAGAACTGTGATTTTGTCCTGGGCATATTTATCATAGATAGCGGCTACTAAAGCTCCGCTGCTTCCCACGCCATATCCTTGCGGAATACTCGAATCAAAATACATCCCCGTTTCAATATCGCTTTTTAAAGCTTCTATGTCAAAGGTGACCAAATCAGACTGTTCAGATTGTAGATTTTCCAGATAAGCTGCAAAACGTTTTAAGCTTGCATTCGATGCAATCGCTTCTATAGAAGGGTCTTCATTTCTTTTTAACGCACCATTATAAAAATTATAAGGAATCGATAAACCTTTAGAGTCACGGATAATTCCGTATTCTCCGAAGAGTAATATTTTTGAATAAAATAAAGGTCCTTTCATATTTAATTGATCTAGGTTGACGCTTGAAGTAGAAGTGGTCCGTAAATATAGTGATAATTAATCCAGTTTTTTTGAACCCTGTCCAATTTCGTCACAAATGTACTGCCCATTTTGGCAAAAGGCAACTAATTCGTCCTTAATAAATTGTAAAACTGTGGCGCTATCGTTTTCGGGATATAAAACATGAACATTGGCTCCCGCATCTAGTGTGAAACAAACGGGGATTTTGGTCTCATTACGAAATTTCCAAATAGCATTGATAATTTGTAAGGTGTTTGGTTTCATCAAAATGAAGTAGGGCATCGAGGTCATCATCATCGAATGCAAAGTTAAGGCTTCACTTTCGACCACTTTAATGAATTCCTCCAAATCACCGCTTTCAAAGATGGCAATCAGTTGGTCCAAATTTTCGTGTGCTTGCTCAAAGCGCCTTTCGGCGTAGGGATGATTGTGCATCAAATCATGGCCGAGGGTGCTGGAAACTTGTTTTTCACCTTTGTCAACTAGTAAGATAGTGTCCTGGTAGTTTCTGAAATTAGTATGTATGGAATTTGGGTATTCCACTCCAAATAAATCGGAAGTGCCATCGATATTGCTGTGGTTTCCCCAAACGACAACACTTCCTTTTACGCTTCTGCAAGCGCTACCCGAACCCAGACGGGCGAGAAAAGAGGCCTTTTGAAAAAAGTATTGCTCGGTCATTGACGGGTTTAAGGTTTTTTCCAGACTCATCAAGTTCATGGCCAAAGCCGCCATTCCCGATGCCGAGGAGGCGATTCCCGAACTGTGGGGAAAAGTGTTTTCGGTATCTATGGTAAAATGGTAGTCTTTTAGGAAAGGTAAATAAACTTCGATGCGTTCCAGGAATTTATGGATTTTCGGTTTGAAATCTTCTTTAGGTTTACCCTCAAAAAGCAAATCAAAAGAAAACGCATCTTGTTTTTCCTTTTTGGCAAAAGCCATCTTGGTTATCGTTTTGCAGTTGTTTAGGGTAAAACTAACCGAAGGGTTTGCCGGAATTTGGTTTTCCTTTTTCCCCCAATACTTGACGAGAGCAATATTGCTGGGCGCGCTCCACTGGAAATTGCCGTGTTCAATTGAATGAGAATATTGGGTTGGAATAAAATCTTTTGCTGAAAACATGTATTTGAGAATTTGTACAAAGATACTTTTTTTGCTTTATACACGGATTTGTTTATTTGTTGAATCGGTCTAAAGTTTTTGTTTAATTTTGGGCAAAATTGAAAATTGTCAAAATGAATAGAATTACTAAAATCCTTACTGTCGTCGTAACCTGTCTTGTCATCGGTTATTTTTCAGGAATCGTTACCCGTTCTGCAATTCTTAGCTGGTACCCCACTTTAGTAAAACCGGGTTTTAATCCGCCTAATTGGATTTTTGCACCGGTATGGAGTACGCTTTACATCATGATGGGAATTGCAGCAGGACTGGTTTGGGATCGTATAGAATCGAATACGGAGCTTGTCAAAAAAGCACTGGTGGTTTTCGCTTTGCAATTAGCCTTGAATGCCTTGTGGTCTTATTTGTTTTTCGGATTGATGAACCCCATGTTGGCACTATTGGAAATTGTAATCTTATGGCTTATGATTTATGAAACCTACGTTCAGTTTGGAAAAATCAGTAAAATTGCGGGCTATTTGTTTATACCTTATCTTCTATGGGTAAGTTTTGCGATGGTTTTGAATGCTAGTATCTGGTGGCTGAATAAATAAAGTGTTCAGTGGGCAGTTTTTAGTGTTCAGTTCGTTCGGTTGGGTGAAAAGAAAGATTACTGTTGTATAACTGATAGCGTTTTGAATTCGGTATTTTTGGCAAAGAGAAAATCCATTAAATTCAATATATTGTTTGGTTCTGCAATTATTTTGGATTTAGGATCTGCATCACAAAATTGAAGAAAAAGGGCGATTTCCTCTGGTTTTAATTTTAAAGTTTCAATGTAAAAATTTTGGTCGCAGCTGCTGTTTGCTAATGCTGTAAATTCAATTTTTGGTGGACTGTTTTTTCCTTTCTCTTTTTCTTTTACGAATAAGCCGATAATCATTCTGCCAATACGCATGAAATTCATCCCGTTTTCAATTCCTCCCATATAAACACCAGATACTGGGGTTGCAGTTGCCGCTTTCTCCACAGCGTATTGATCCAGTTTTCCTTGTTCCCATTTTGTATCTGAACCTAATTTTAGAGAAGGTATTTTAGTTATTAAGACCTCCTCTAGCTCTTCCGCTTTTAATATTAATTCAATGACTAACTCCTTCGTGCCGATAGTTGCCGGAGTAATCGTGATTTTTTTTAGTTGATGTTCTTTAGATACAAAAACAAGAATGTCGTTTGCTTTTACAGCAATTGAAAAGTTACCATTATTATCAGTGACTGTAAGCGTTTTGGAATTAGCATTGATGACTTCTACATTAGGTATAGCGTAATTATTAAATACGATTTGGCCTTTTATTGTTTGTGAGAAGCTAAATTGAGAAAAGAAAAAGAATAGGGTGCTGAGTAATTTTACTTTCATCGATACGTAATATATTGAAAGTAAAGTTATCAAAAAGATCTTAAAAAAAACTTAGAAAAGACGTAAAGTCCTGTTAATTAAGTTCGAAAGAGCTTTTTGACTATATGTTATTCGCCAATATAAACCCGCTCGTCCACGCATTCTGGAAATTAAATCCGCCCGTAATGGCGTCTATATTTACGATTTCGCCCGCAAAATATAAGTTTTCGTGCAGTTTGCTTTCCATGGTTTTGAAGTTGACTTCCTTCAGGTCAATTCCGCCAGCGGTTACGAACTCTTCTTTAAAGGTGCTTTTTCCATTCACTTGGAAACTGCCATTTGTCAACTGGTTAGATAGGTTTTGAAGTTGTGTTTTCGACAAATCGGCCCATTTGGTTTCGGTTTCGATTCCTGATGCTAATACTAAACTTTCCCATAAACGGTTTGGGAAGTCATAAGGCGATTTCTTGGACACCGCTTTTTTTGCGTGTTCTTGTTTTAGTTCTTTTAGTTTTTTCTCCGCATCATCAGCGTCAACATCATTCAGCCAGTTAACGAAAATGGTAAACTGATAGTTTTTGTCATGCAGTATTCGCGCACCCCAAGCGGATAGCTTTAAAACGGCAGGGCCGCTCATTCCCCAGTGCGTAATCAATAGAGGACCGGTCGATTCCAGTTTGGTATCTTTTACTTTTACCGTTACCTGTGCGGCCACACCTGGTAATTCCTTTATCCTGGGGTCTTTGATGTTAAAAGTGAACAAGGAAGGTACGGGGCTTACGATGGCGTGACCGTAAGTTTGCAACATTTCCCATATTTTAGGGTTGCTTCCCGTTGCTAAGATTAATTTTTCAGCTATGTAATTTTCGGTTTGTGTTTCTATTTTCCACACATTTTCTCCCGAAATTTCTGGTTTGAAAATGGATTGCACACTTTGTCCCGTCAAGACTTTAATTCCCAGTTTCTGTGTCGCTTTCAGGAAGCAATCGATTATGGTTTGCGATGAATTCGAAACCGGAAACATTCTCCCGTCATCTTCAATTTTCAATTCCACGCCGTATTTTTCAAACCATTCGATGGTGTCCCCGGAAGAAAATTGATGGAAAGGTCCTCGCAATTCTTTCTCTCCACGAGGGTAATATTTAACCAATTCATTAGGTTCAAAACAAGCGTGCGTTACATTGCATCTTCCGCCGCCAGAAATACGGACTTTTTGCAATACATCTGCGCCACGTTCTAATATGGCCACTTTTAGTTTTGGGTTTTTCTCTACGATATTAATGGCTGTAAAAAATCCTGCCGCACCGCCACCTACTATTATTATATCAAAATCTTGATTCATATTTCTATTGTTTTGCTATTCGCAAAATTTATAATCTATCCGGAAAATCAGAGATGACCCCGTTTACGTGATACGATTTTATTTTTTTTATGTCTTCAATTTCATTCACTGTCCAAGGAAATACTTGAAAGCCTTCTTCCTGCATACTTGTCGTATTCTCTTCACTGAGCAAATGGAAGTACGGATGAATTGACTTCGCCTGTATAAATTTTGCGAATGCCAAAGCCAAATCCAAATCAGTTTCCGTCAGAACACCAAGAGGTATTTTTGAATTCAATAAAGTGACTTGCTGTAAGGCGTTCCAATCAAAACTGGAAACCAAAAATTGATTGTAATTCCAGTTTTTTTCTGAAACGTACTTTTCAATTAAATCCACCACCTTATCGGCAGCTTCAAAGCTTTTCAATTCGATATTGATATCGCATTTTTGGTCGATCAGGTTTAACACTTCTGATAAAGTTGGAATGTGATGTTCTTTTTCAATTCGGAAGCGTTTCAATTCAGGCAAGGAAAACTGATTTACAAAACCTTTGCCATCGGTAGTTCTGTCAACAGTGTCGTCATGAATAACCATCAACTCATTATCCAGGCTCAAATGAACGTCGAGTTCAATTCGATCAACATGTAGGTCAATCGCTTTTTGAAAACCAATTAAGGTATTCTCAGGCTTATGTCCCCTAGCGCCGCGATGACCTATTTTTAGCATTGTATTGGTTTTTTACAAAGGTAGCTAAAATAAAAAAGCACAAACCGTATTCGATTTGTGCTTTTGTACTTTGTTTGCTTTTTTATTTTTCCAGTAATACAATGTCAAAATCTGTGTCGATACTTACTTTTCCGTTTCTTACCGTAGTTTCTTTTCCTGAATAGGCATCTTTTAACTTTGTGCCGTCAGCAAACATTGTTCCCACTGAAAGTTCTTTTTTGCCTATTGGTAAATCCAGTCCTATAACCACTTGATCTGCATAATCCCCTTTGGAGAAAATTCTTGAAAAAGTGTAGGGTTGTGCGGCAATTTCTTTGTGAATTCCCGCTCCAATGGAAGGGTGGTTTCTCCTGAACTGTCCCAGTTTTTGCCAATGTAAAAGAGTTTTTTGTGTGGCAGGATTTGACCGAATGTCTTCCCAATTCATAAACGAACGTAAAGTTGCATCGCCTTCGGTTCCTTCAACAACTAAAGGGCGAGCCGATTCGTCGCCGTAAAACACTTGCGCCAATCCCGGTGAAAGTAATAATTTTGTCGCCGTTTCTTTGTTTTTGGTTCTTGTCGCATCAAATGGGCCGCCGTCATCATGAGAGGATAAATAGTTTAAAACGCTGGATCCTTTTAACTCGCCATTCAATATTTTAGAATACTTAGAGAAGATAAATTCATAGTCTTTTTGTGCATCCCATTTGAATTCGAAATTGATCATATTGTTGAAACCATTTTCGTAGTAGTTCACTTTTTTGTCGCCAAAATCAAAATGCTTTCCTGCACTGATGTTGTAATTATAGACTTCGGCAATGGTGTAAAATGGGTTGTTGTCCAATACTTGGCTTGGATTGTTTTTTTTCCAAGTGGCAAAAGCGTAATCGCATTGGGTTTTGAAATCAGCCCAAACTGTGGCGTCAATGTGTTTTACGGTATCGGCTCTGTAGCCATCAATTCCGTATTCCGTAATGTAATCCGTCAACCATTTGATAATGTAATTTTTTGGTGTTCTGGCATAGCCGGTTCTTCCAAAAAAATCATCAAGTGAAGCCACTTCTTTTTCATATCTGCCTTCGGATTTCCATTTTTTAATTAAAAAAGGCGGAAGCGCCACTTCCTGAGTGATCTCGGTTTTTATATCCGGAAGGTTGTTTACCAATGTGCAGGCTGTCGTGGATTCAAATGATTTGTAGTCGCATTGTGGTCCTGTTCTTACCCAGTCAGATGGCCAAACAGTATCTGTATCGGTCACAGGTCCGGTGTGGTTAATTACGCCGTCAAGAATGATGCGAATGCCATGTGCATGCGCTTTTTTAACTAAGGCGGCTAAGTCTTCTTTTGTTCCAAAATTAGGGTCTAATGCTGTCCAGTCTCTCGCCCAATAGCCATGAAAAGCATAGCTTAACCCAGTTCCTTCGTCAACCGCGTCATGTATTTGTTCCACGATCGGAGTGAACCAAATGGCATTTATCCCCAGTTTGTCAAAATATCCCTCATCGATTTTCTTAGAGATCCCTTTGATGTCACCACCTTCAAAACCGCGAAGTTTTCCGGTTTTTTTGTCTCTGTTAAAGTTGAAATCGTTCGATGGGTCCCCGTTGTTGAAACGGTCTGTCATCAGGAAATAAACGCTTGCCGCTTCCCAGACAAATGGGGTTTTCGTAATTGTCTTGCTTTCTGAAATATTTTTTGTGCTCGAGCAACTTATACAAAATGCCATTGCTGACAGCAGAAGTAGGATTGGCTGTTTTTTCATCTTTAATTCGAATTATTAAGGAAAGACAAATTTGTCGGTCCAAATTTTTTAAGGGGCTTATTTTTCCAGTTCTAAGATCAAAACCGATTTTCCTTCCAAAGAAATTTCATTTGTTAAGTCATATGAATTTCCTGTTAGCACGTCCGTTCCCATTTTAGAAGCTTTGATATTTTCTTGAAAACGGACTGTTTTTATAGTATTGCTGTCATTACTATTATTGATAACCACCATTACCGTTTTCTTATCAGTATATCTAAAATAAACATAGACATTATTTTCAGGAATGTAATGGGTCATTTTTCCAAAATGAACTGCTTCATTGGTTTTTCTCCAATTGAATAATCTGGAGGTGAAATCAAAATATTCATTTTGTAATTCTGTTCGGCCTTCTTTTATAAAAGCATTGTTTTGGTCACCAAGCCAACCTCCGGGGAAATCTTGGCGAATGTCAGCATCACCTTTGTCTTTGTCTCCACTCATCCCAATTTCGCTGCCGTAATATAATTGAGGAATCCCTCTTACGGTGGCAATCAGAGCCATCGTCATTTTATATTTTTTGAAATCATTTTTATAGATTTGATTGATGCGATTCGTGTCGTGATTTTCGGCAAATACGAGTATATTATCAGGATTTGGGTATAAAAAGTCGTTTGAAAAATTATCGTAAATTTTCATCATTCCGGTGTCCCAAGTTCCGTCATCTTCATTGAAAACGCTTCCTAGTGCATCATGTAAAGTGAAGTCCATTACGGTCGGAAGATTCGAGTTGTAATTCTGTATCGCCCCGATTTTACTGTCTTTTTGCCAATAGGCCATTTGCGCTTGACTCTGCATCCAGATTTCCCCTGCAATGTTAAAATTCGGGTATTCGTCTGTAATTGATTTTGTCCATGCCGATATTCCTTCTGGGTCGGAATAGTTAAAGGTATCCACCCTGAAACCATCTAAATCAGCGTATTCAATCCACCAAATGGCGTTTTGTGTTAGATAGTTTAATACCAAAGGGTTTTTCTGGTTTAAATCAGGCATTGTAGATACAAACCATCCGTCAAGGCAAATTTCAGTATCTATTTTGGATGCATTGATGTCATTAATAGTTGATCTTTTATGATTGGTTTGGGTGAAATTTTCAAATTGATGAATCCAGTCATTTGTGGGCAGGTCCGTCATCATCCAGTGTTCAATTCCCCAATGGTTAGTGACATAGTCCATCACCAATTTCATATCTTTTTTATGAAGTTCCGAAGCCAGTCTTCGATAATCCTCATTAGTCCCGTATCGGGGATCAATTTTATAAACATCTGATTGCGCATAGGTATGATAGGAATACGCTTTGTCATTGTCCTCACAAAGTGGCGTACTCCAAACGGTCGTTGCCCCTAATGCTGATAGGTAATCTATATTATTGATGATTCCTTGAATGTCGCCGCCGTGTCTGCCTCCGGGTAATGCTCTGTTTGCTTTTTCCTGTGTGTCGTTGCTGCTGTCATTTTTCGGGTTGCCATTAGCAAAACGATCCGGCATAATGAGATACATCATGTCCGAAGCATCAAAACCTTTGCGTTGTGCTGATTTTTCTCGCCTTTGTTTTAAGGTATATTTTTGCGTAAATGCGACTTTGTCATTTTTCTTAAACAAAAAATCAATAGTAGTGGCTGAAACACTCTTGGTGTTGATGGTGACAAAAAGATAGTTTGGGTTTTCTGTTTTTTTGATATCCGTTATCGCGATTGATTTTGTTGTCTCGACTTGATATTGTGCAATATCTTTACCATAGAACATGATTTGCACTTCTGGATTATGCATTCCTGCAAACCAAAAGGGAGGTTCAATTTTGTCTATTTGAGCGTTTATGGGTAGAGACATAAAAAAAAGTAATAAAGTTATTCTTTTTAGAAAGGGAATCTTTCTTGATGGCACTGAGTCAAATCTATTCATAATTAAGCACATTTTGGTTAAGATTAATTTATTTTAATTTCATTTTTGTTTAAGCAAACAATCCCAATGAAAAACAGGGATTTTTTGCTGGCTTTAGTTGCCTAGTAAAAGAAAGAATGGTCTACAAGCTCTTTACAATTACTTTATTTTATGGCAACTGAATTATTTGGTGATACAACTACCGTTTTGTTATTTACTACAATTGTTAATTCCTCGGTTCCGTCTACTGAAAAAGTGGTTTCATCATGATTGATGTCCACTTTTAAGATCTGACCTCTAAAATTGATTTTAAAGGAATAGGCTTTCCATTCTTTCGGGATTTTTGGCGAGAAGTGCAGTTTATTATTTTTTACGCGCATTCCGCCAAAACCTTCAACTATGCTCATCCATGTTCCTGCCATAGAAGTAATGTGGCAACCTTCTGCGACCTCTTTATTATAGTCATCCAAATCTAAACGGGATGTTTGTAAGTAAAAGGTGTACGCCATGTCCATTTTGTCCAGCGAGGCCGCTTGGATAGAATGTACGCATGGGGAAAGTGAACTTTCATGAACCGTAAATGATTCATAGAATTCAAAATTACGTTTCAATTCCTCTTTGGAAAAATGTTCTTCAAAGAAATAGAAGCACTGTAGCACGTCAGCCTGTTTGATGTAGGGAGAACGTAAAACCCTATCCCAAGACCATTTTTGGTTGATTGGTCTTTGCGAAGGGTCTAAGTCTTTTACGGGAACCAAATCTTTGTCCAAAAAGCCATCTTGTTGCAAATAAACCCCCAATTCTTCAGATACCGGGAAGTACATCTTGTCTGCAACCTTTTTCCATTCTTTAAGTTCGGCATCTGCCAGTTTTACCTTTTCAATGATGCGTTTATGGTCTGACGGGTATTCCAGTGACACTTTCTGAATTTGCTCATAGGTATAGTCAATGCACCATTTCGCGATATAGTTAGTATAGAAATTATTGTTGATATTGTTTTCGTATTCATTGGGTCCCGTAACCCCGAGAATAACATATTGATTTTTTTCCTTAGAGAAGTTGGCTCTTTGGTGCCAAAAGCGCGCAATCCCAATCAAAACTTCTAATCCTTTTTCGGGAATATAGGAATAGTCGCCGGTGAAACGGTGGTAATTGAATATTGCAAAAGCAATGGCGCCATTTCTGTGGACTTCTTCGTGGGTAATTTCCCATTCATTGTGGCATTCCTCACCATTCATGGTAACCATCGGATACAGAGCCGCCCCGTTCTTGAAGCCGAGATTTTGTTCGGCATTTTCTATGGCTTTGCCCAATTGGTTGTAGCGATACGTCAATAAGTTTCGTGCCACTTCCTGATCTTTGGTAGCCATATAAAACGGGATGCAATAGGCTTCCGTATCCCAATAGGTAGAACCTCCGTATTTTTCGCCCGTGAACCCTTTTGGCCCAATGTTCAAACGGCTGTCTTTTCCTAGGTAAGTTTGGTTTAGTTGAAAAATATTGAAGCGTATTCCTTGCTGTGCTTTTACGTCACCATCAATCGTTATGTCTGACATTTCCCAGATTTTTGCCCATGCATCAATCTGATCTTCGAGCAACTGATCGTATCCTTTTGTTAGTGCTGATTGGATTGCTTTTTCGGCAGCTGTAAGCGTATTGTTATGATTTAAAGAAACTGTATATCCGCCTACTTTCTGAATAGATGATTTTTGCCCTTGTGCTACAATCACATCATAACGGCTTTGAATTTTATCCGTACTTGTGTCAAAGTTAGCTGGGGAAAGATTTAAGTTTCGGCCATTTTCTAAAATGCTGTTTTGCATAAAAGTAGTGACTTTAAAATGAGTCTTAAAAGTTTGTGCTGTAACAAATGCTTCATTCCCGGCATGTTTTACTTCAAGTGGTTCCCAGAATTTTTCGTCCCAGTTGGCATCTTCGTTATTAACGCCAGCGTCAATGTAAGGCTTGTAAACTATTTTGCTGTCTTTGTTTAAAGGAATAATTTCATAATTAATGACTCCAACTTCATCTAAAGTTATTGAAAGGAAACGGGTTACATTAACCGCTATTTCTGTTCCGTTTTTTAGTTTCGCTTTAAAAGAACGGTTGTACCAGCCTTCTTTCATGTTCAGTTCGCGACGGAAATCTGTCACTTCAGTACAAGTATTTAGATCCAACATTTCCCCGTTAATTTCAATGTCAATTCCAATCCAGTTTGGAGCATTTAAAACTTTTGCGAAGTACTCAGGGTATCCATTTTTCCACCAACCCACTTTCGTTTTGTCCGGGTAGTAGATTCCTGCAATATAACTTCCTTGAAAAGTTTGGCCGGTGTAATTTTCTTCAAAATTTGCACGTTGTCCCATAGCGCCGTTTCCAATGCTAAAAAGACTTTCAGAGGACTTGACGCATTCTGCATCAAACCCCTCTTCGATGATGGACCAATTGTCTGGTTTTATGTAATCTTGGTTCATTTTTTTTTCTTTTGTTTAAAGTTTTAAAGCCCGAGGTGTATAAGTTTAAAGTTTTTAAAATTTATCACAGTATTTACAACCTCTAGATTCCTGTTTCTTTTTACTCTATCTTTTTATTAATTAACCCTTCAATGAAACTCATGTCTATCTGGGTAAAATCCTCAAAAACATATTTTGCTTCATACAGTGTTTCTTTTTCACCAATTCCGATACTTGTCATTTTTCCGATATTGGCCGCTTGTATACCCGCAACGGAGTCTTCAAAAACAATGGCGTCTTCTGGTTTTGCATCTAATAATTTAGCCGCAATCAGGAAAACTTCAGGATCCGGTTTTGCATTGGTAACGTCATTTCCGTCAACGATAATGTCGAAATAATGTATAATCCCCGTTTTCTCCAAAATAGGTCTCGCGTTTTTACTTGCCGAACCCAAAGCAATAGCCTGTTTTTTTTCTTTCAAGTATTTCAGCATGCGTATAACTCCGGGTAAAATTTCACTTTGATCCATATCCACCAAATAGGATAGGTACTCTTCGTTTTTTTGAAACAGCCATTTGTTTTTGTCTTCCTGCGAAGCTTCCACTTTTCCCAATTCTAAAATGATGTCAAGCGAACGAACGCGACTTACCCCTTTTAAAAGTTCGTTGTGTTCGAGTGTGAAATCTATTTTTAATTCGGTTGCTATTTTTTGCCAGGCTGAATAATGGTATCTGGCAGTATCTACTATTACTCCGTCAAGGTCGAAGATGAATGCTTTTTTATTCATTTATTGTAATTTTTGATTCGTCATTAATGGTAAGAGCGATAATTCCTGCAAGAATCATTGATGCTCCGCCAATCAAAAGTGCATATATGGGTTCATTATCAAAAAATTTAGACACTAGAAATCCTAAAATAGATGCGGCAACTAATTGGGGGATTACTATAAAGAAGTTAAAAACGCCCATATAATATCCCATTTTGTCTGAAGGCAATGAGCCAGATAACATAGCGTACGGTATGGATAAAATACTTGCCCAAGCGATTCCAACACCAATCATTGGAAGCCATTCCATAGTGAATACGGTTGGTTCGTTTATGAAATAAACAGATATAAGACCAAGTCCCCCACAGACCAGTGCTGCAAAATGAGTGAATTTTCGGCTTGTATATTTAGCCAATACTGGCAGTAGAAAAGATGCGATTGCAGCAATCAGATTATAATTGGCAAACATTTCACCCACTTGATTTGCGCCAGTATTGTAGGCTTCAGATGTAGTGTCCGTTGTGCCATAAATGTGCTGTGTAACAGCAAGAGTGGTGTAAATCCACATGGAGAAAAGAGCAAACCAAGAAAAGAATTGAACCCAAGCCAATTGTTTCATTATTTTTGGCATAAACTGAAAATCATTCATAATGGTTACAAACCCATTTTCGGTGTTATTCGCTTTCTGCATTAATCCAGAAACCAGCATTGCCAATCCGCCCAAACCAATAAGTCCAAGTGATAGGACGTAAAGGTCTTTCTTTAGATCATAATTATAGATGACAATTGAAAATAATGCGCTTACGATAAGAAACAGGAGCCCCTTACTAAGATGCGATTTTCCATTTGACGCAAACCAGTCTGGGGAATGGGATTCGTTTATAAAAGTGGTTTCCTTGTGCTTTTCAAAAGCCGCTAATTCTTCTGGGGAATATTCTTTAGAAGTGATAACGGTCCAAAGGACAGTGAGGATAAATACAATTCCACCAAAATAGAAAGAGTATTTCACTGAATCAGGAATGATGCCAAGAGGAGCTGTGTTTTGAACACCTAAATGAGTAAAAATCAAAGGCAGTTTTGACGCAAAGTAAGCACCAATACCAATGAAAAAACTTTGCATTGCAAATCCCATTGTACGTTGCTTTTCTGGAAGGTTATCTCCAACAAAAGCGCGAAACGGTTCCATTGAAACGTTGATGGAAGCATCCATGATCCATAACATACCTGCTGCAAACCATAGAACCGGGGAATTGGGCATTACAAATAAGGCCGCCGAAGCTAAAATTGCACCTGCCAGAAAATAAGGTTTTCTTCGCCCTAATTTTGTCCAAGTTCTATCAGAAAAATAGCCGATAATTGGTTGAATGATCAAGCCGGTCATAGGAGCGGCAACCCATAAAATGGGAATATCATCAATATTAGCGCCTAAAGTTTGAAATATTCTACTGACATTCGAGTTTTGTAGGGCAAAACCCATTTGGATTCCCAGAAATCCGAAACTCATGTTCCAGATTTGCCAAAAACTTAATTTACGCTTTTCCATTATCGTAATTTCTATAATTAATACGATAAGCGCTATGCTTATCAAAACCTACTTGTTTTTCGAAGTAAAAGTAAAAGCTTTGATAGGGTAAATATAAAAATTTATTTCACAGTTTTGACTTTTGGTAACAAATAATAGGAAACATTATTAACTACAAGGTTGTAGTAATGAATTAAGTACATTTTTTTTAGTGTTCAGCGGTCGATGTTTTTGTTATTTAGGAAACAATATTTCATTTTTCAGTTTTAAATTCCTGCCCAAAAACTGTGAGTGAACACTGATTACTGAAGATTGAGCATGAAGGAATCAATTTGTGGACTCTCTTTCTATTAAGTGAGTTTCAATTACTTCCGTCGTATAATTTTCTTGTACTTCTTCCTCTTCCTCCCCATGTTCTTCTTCTAAACGGTCAATTAGCATCTTTGCCGCTTTGTTTCCCATTTTTTTTCCACTTTGACTCACGGTGGTAATAGTGGGAGTGGAATATTTTGAAATAATTCCATCGGTAAAGGCGATAACGGCCAGGTCTTTAGGTACGTTCAGTCCTATTTTGGTAGCGGTTTTAATAATGGTTACCGCAAAAAGCTCGTTTACCGCAAAAACGGCGTCGATGGCTTTGTCTTCCAGTAATTTTCCGATTATGATTTCGCAAGTGTCAATGTCTTCGATTTTTATAATCAGGTTTTCGTTGAAAGGGATGTCGTTATCCAATAACGCTTTGATATACCCGTCTGTACGGAGTTTGCCCACACTTACATAGTCAACAGTGGTGACGAGCGCAATTTTCTTCTTTCCTTTATCAATCAGGCTTTGAACCGCTTCGTAGGCGGCCTGTTTGTCGTCAATAATCACTTTGTCGCAAAGAATTTCATTGGTTACCCTGTCAAACATGACGACAGGCATTCCTTGATCTATGACTTCTGAAATATGGTGAAAATCGCCCTTGAACTGGGTTTCTTTTGATAGCGACATGATGAATCCGTCAATGCTTCCATTGGCCAGCATTTCCATGTTTCGAACCTCTTTTTCGAATGAATCGTCTGATAGACAAATTATTACGCTGTATCCGTTTTCATTGGCAACCTGCTCTATTCCGTTTATGACGGTGGAGAAAAAGTAATGTACAATTTCCGGGATGATTATTCCTATTGTTTTTGTTTTTCTGTTCTTTAAACTAAGGGCAATATTGTTGGGTCTGTAATTATAAAATTTGGCAAATGCCTGAACTTTGAGCCTTGTGTCTTCTCCGATTTCCAAACTGTTTCGGAGCGATTTTGATACTGTTGAAATGGAAACATCTAGTTCTTTTGCGATTTGTTTAAGCGTTACTTTCCTTTTCATAATTGTAATATTGATAATTTATTTATTCGTAATAAAGGCATATTTTATTTTTATTAATGATAATTTAACGCTTAAAAGTTTAGTGAAAAGAGAAAGTTTTCAACACTATTACGTTTTCGTAACTCAATTAAAAAGTGTCTTTGTCGGGGACGTTAATATTTACATAAATTTAACATTCGAAGTAAGGGTAAAATTCACTAAAAACAAATTAATTTAAACAAAAAGTATGAAAACAATTTATAAAAAGTTGTTATTTTTATTACTGCTACTGCCTTTTAGTATTCTGGCTCAGAATACTGTTAATGGGACTGTTCTTGATAAAGTTTCAGGACAGCCAATTCCAGGAGTAAATGTAAATGTACAAGGAGCAACAAATGGTGTTTCGACAGATTTTGACGGAAAATTCCAATTGGCGAATGTAAAGAAAGGTGATAATGTGGTTTTTTCTTATATTGGTTACAAGAATTCGGTTATTAACTACAACGGGCAAAAAGCATTAACTGTTTCTTTAGGAGAAGATGAAAATCAACTTAAAGAGGTGGTGATTCAAGTAGGTTACGGTACTGTGAAGAAAAAGGACTTAACAGGTGCGGTAACAGTTTTGACATCTGAAGACTTTAATAAAGGACCGGTAACTTCTGCAGATCAAATGATCACAGGTAAAGTAGCTGGCTTACAAGTTATTAATGGAGGAGGTTCTCCGGGAGAAGGTGCTACTATTAGAATTAGAAGCGGTTCTTCACTGTCTGCTAACAATGACCCTTTATATGTCATTGATAATGTTCCAGTTGCGGCCGGTGGTATCAACGGAGGGAGAAATCCATTGACAACAATCAACCAAAACAATATCGAGTCTATTACTGTTTTGAAAGATGCTTCTGCAACCGCTATTTACGGTTCTCGCGCTTCGAATGGGGTGATTATTATTACTACTAAAAAAGGAAAAGCGGGTGATTTAAAAGTAAGTTACAGTGGGAACCTTCAAGTTGCTGAAATCACAAAGAAGGTAGATGCCTTAAGCCCTACTCAATTTAGAGACTTTATTACCGCTAATGGTACTCCTGCACAGCAAGCTTTAGTAGGTTCTGCTGATACGGATTGGCAAAATGAGATCTACAGAACGGCTATTGGAACAGATCATAATATTGCTTTAAGCGGAGGTACAGACAATATAGTATACAGAGCGTCTGTTGGTTATGCTAATTTGAACGGTATCTTGAAAAGAGATAATATGGAAAGGTCAACTCTTGGAGTTAGTGTTACAGGAAATTTCTTAGATAACCATTTAAAAATTGAACTTAATAACAATACCTCTTTAATAAAAAGTAATTATAGTAATCGTGGTGCAATTGGATCTGCAATAAGTTTTGATCCAACGCAGGTTGTGACGAATGAAGATGGTACTTATTTTCAATGGTTTACTTCGCCTACGCAAATTAATCAATTGGCAGGTAGAAATCCATTGTCTATTTTGAACCAACAAAATAATTTTGGAACTTCATATAGAAGTATAGGAAATATTCAAACAGAATATAAGATGCACTTCTTACCTGAATTAAAAGCTGTAGCTAATTTTGGTTACGATGAGTTAAGCGGAAGATCATTTGGTAATACGGATGCAGATTATCTAAATGGACTTCCTGGGTCTGGATATAATAACTCCTACGAAAATACAGGTTCAAGAAATAATAAATTGATGGATTTGTATTTGAACTATAATAAAAAAGTGGAGTCTATCGATACTCAGTTTGATGTTACTGCGGGGTATTCTTACCAAGATTTTAGAGATATTAATGACGGTTTTTCATATAATTTTGAAAACGATATTACTGTTGATGGGGTGTCAGTGCCTTCTCGCGTAAACCTTCAATCGTTTTTTGCAAGGACAAATATTTCTATTGCGGATAAATATTTATTGACTTTATCGTACAGACGAGACGGGACTTCTAGATTCACAGAAGCAAACCGTTGGGCTAATTTCCCTGCAGTTGCACTAGCTTGGAAATTGAATGAAGAAAGTTTTTTGAAGGACTTTAATGGAATTTCTTCTTTGAAACTTAGGGGAGGTTGGGGTGTAACGGGACAGCAGGATATTGGAGTAAGTTATCCCTCAATACCATTGTACTTAATATCTAATACCGCCGCACAGTACCAATTTGGCAATGTCTTTTATAATACTTTCAGACCACAGCCTTACAATAGTAATTTAAAGTGGGAGGAAACAACAACTGTAAATGCTGGACTTGATTACGGTTTTTTTAATAATAGAATTACTGGTGCTGTTGATTTGTACAAAAGAACCACCAAAGATTTATTATTATATACGCAAAACCCATCTTTCTTTGGGTTCTCTAACTATGATAATTACAATGTCGGAACTATTGAAAATAAAGGTATTGAAATAGCTGCAAATGTAATTCCAGTTCGTACAGATGATTTAGAATGGTCTATTGGAGGAAATGTAACTTTCCAAGATTCCAAAATCACTAAATTGACAACTACATTACCTAATACTCCAGGTATAAATGTAGGGGGATATGAAGGAGCTACTGGAAATACAATTCAAAATCACCAAGTAGGTTATGCGCCAAGTTCATTTTATGTATATGAACAAGCATATGGAGTTAACGGAAAACCGCTTGATGGAGTTTATATCGACAGAAACAAAGATGGAATTATTACAGAACAAGACAAATACCGTTTTCATAAACCAGCAGCCGATATTTTTTATGGTTTTAATACAAGCGTTACCTACAAAAACTTTGATATGGCTATGAACTGGAGAGGTTCTTGGGGTAATTATATCTACAATAATGTTGATTCAAGTAAAGGTTCTTTTCAAAATATTTTGTTAAGAGAAACAGATTTGTCTAATGGAGTTGTCAATATTTTAGAAACAGGGTTTACTACTCAGGACACTAAAAGATATGAATCTGATTATTATATTCAAGATGCAGCGTTTATTAGATTGGATAATGTTAGTGTAGGATATACTTTTAATCAAAAGCCAAATGCGACTTCTTTAGTTAAATTGACTTTAGCCGCTCAAAATGTTGTGCTGATTACAAATTATAGCGGATTAGATCCGGAGATTTCTGGAGGTATAGATAATAACTTATATCCAAGACCAATTACTTTCACGTTAGGTTTAAACGTTAATTTCTAATACAAATAACAAGAAAAATGAAAAAGACACAGATAAGATTATTGGGTATTTCTTTGTTACTGTTGGTGCTTATATTTCCATCATGTACCAGTGATTTAAACCAAGCTCCTGAAAGTACTAATGTAATACCAGGAGATGAATTTTTTAAAACACCAGAGTCCTATAAACAAAATTTGGCAAAACTATACGCCGGGTTTGCTACTTCAGGACAAACGGCTGCGGGATCTCCAGATATTTCGGGAATTGATGAAGGAGAAAGCCAATATATAAGAGGGTTTTGGTTATTACAAGAATTAACAACAGATGAAGCAGTAATTGCTTGGAATGACGGAACAATTAAGGACCTTCATTCTCAAACATGGACATCATTAGACCGTTTTGTAACGGCAGTTTTTGCGCGTTATTCTTTCCAAGTGGTAAATTGCAATGAATTTTTAAGACAAACTACTGATGAGAAATTAGCAGCTAGAGGTTTAGACGCAACGTTAAAAGCAGAAATTGCTACCTACAGGGCAGAAGCCCGCTTCTTAAGAGCGATGACTTACTGGCATTTGATTGATACATTTGGTGGTGGTTCTTTGGTTACTGAGGATTCACCTAGCACTTTCTTCTATCCTGAATATGCTACAAGAGCGGAGTTGTACAAATTTGTAGATGATGAATTGACTGCAATTACTCCATTACTGAAAGAGCCAAAATCAAATGAAGCGTATCGCGTTGATCAAGCTGCTGCATGGATGTTGCAAGCAAAATTGTATATGAATGCAAAAGTATATATAGGTAGTGATAACTATGCGGCTGCTGTTCCTTTAATTACAAAGATTACAGGTTCTAATTATGCATTGCATACTAATTACAATCAATTGTTTTTGGCTGATAATGATAAAAATGGAGCTCAAAATGAATTTATTTTTGCCATTGCGTTTGACGGTATTCATACACAAACTTATGGTGGAACAACTTTCTTAACTCATGCTCCTGT